>DASXIC010000020.1:0-4348 GCA_036498205.1 Chthoniobacterales bacterium
ACCGAAAGACGGCCAATCGACATCTGTGATGAAATCCCCGCCTGCGCCTGTCAGGATTACGATCTTGTTCGCTCGATCCTGCGAAACCCTGTAAAAGGCCTCGACAAATTCCGTGTGCGTATGTGCGGTCATAACGCACGGGCCGCCGTTGGTGTGGAGTTGAACAACCAACACACCGTTGTCGTCTCGCGTCAGCTTTACGTTTTGATAGGAAGTGAAGTAGTCGGCTTGAAGCGTTTGCATAGCGTTCTCCTCTCTTTCATTTTATTCGTTGGAGTGAATCGTCGTCGTGCTTACCAATGGGATGCGGCGCAATCAACCAGTTAGTTTCCTCAACTCGCTGACAGTCTCGGAAGGTTCAGTGCGGATCTGTCCGTTGGGGGGGATCAAAAACCCACCCATTCGGCTTCGCTCAGGGCGAGCTGTGTGCTTTTGGCAAATCGAGACGCTGCAGTTGAAACAATAATGTTGCGAATCCCAGCTTGGATTTCAGCTGCAAGGGGATGTGCCGGCCATCGTCTGTGAACCAAACCCACAATACGCCTCTTCCGGCAAGCGGGCCGGAGATGGGCTGCGCTTTTACCCGCAATGCCTGGAATTCGCCGAATGGAACTTTGATCCGGTTGCGGCCCTCGACTTCGATTTTTACGTCGGTGGTTTTGCCACCGTCGTTGACGGGAAAGGTCTGCGATGAACCGGGCGCCAGGTCGAGCGATGCCGCATAGAAAAAGCCGCTCACGACGTCAGTAACGCAAGGCGGAATGTCGAAGTCAGCCTTTCTTTTATTCCCCGTCTTCAGATCAGTTTCTTCCATGTGGCTTTTTCGAGTCTGGTAGTTCGGGTGGACGTTTCTTTCGATCCGGCGGGCGCCTTCCTCGCTATGCTTGGAAATCTGCTGGGTACAGAAATTGCGAGTGTCGATGTCGGCGTCAAAGATGTCATGAACCGGAAAGATTTTGTTGACGATCCCCGAGGTGTTCGCGATCGAGCGCAGGTGCTCGGAATCGCCCTGGCGCTTCCGATTGACGGTGGCCGTTCCGGCATTAATCGAATGCCACTCGACGGAGTACACCAGGGTTTCACTTTCCGGAAAATGATATGACGACGCAGGAGGAATGATGCGCGAACCAGAGGCGGCGCTCACGGAGGCGCGATTTGGATTTTGGGCGAGGCACAGATCCAGCGCAATCAGTAAGATCGCGGCAAACAGGCTCGCACGAACAAACTTCGAGAGCATCATTTTTGGAACCACATAGCTTTGGCAATTAAGGCAGCAATCATGAATACGGCTCCCAAAGCCGCGTTGTACTCGCGGTGCTTCCAATAAAGATGCCAGGAGAACGAAGCAGGCCGTCTTTGATAAGCGCGGGGACGAGGAAATAATCGCGGAACCTGAGCGGCGTACTCGTCGAATTCCGCAAAACGCGTGCGCAGGAATTCCTCTTCCGAGCGAATCACGGGAACGTAAATGGCGATCAGCATTGCGGCCGCGATCAGAGGGAGCCACCAACTTTTCGCGGCGATCAGGAAGCCGATGGCGAGAATGATCGATCCTAAGTAAAGCGGATTGCGAGTATGGGCGTAAGGACCGCTGGTGGCAAGCACCTCATTTTTTTCGACGTGACCGGAGGCAAGCGCGCGAATGCAAAGGCCTGCGAGTGCAACGCAGCTTCCGATCGCGATGGATGCGATCGTGGGCCGAGCAAGCCAAATGTATGCAGCCGCGAAAACGAAGCCGAGAGGAACCCGAATGCGGCGCGCAATTTTATTCCAGCTAGGCACTGGCGCTCCTTAGCAATTCTTGCGCTGCGGAGACTACTTCGCCGGCAGAGATTGCGAGGAGTCCGGGATCGGGAGCGCGGGTGTGCGACAAGGAAGTTCTGCTGGCGGAGTTGCGCAAGATAATGCTCTTGGTGCCGTAAGGGCCGTTGCGCGCGGGATCTGTGGGGCCAAAGATTGCCACGACTGGAACCTTCAATGCCGCCGCTAGATGCAAAGGACCGGTATCGCCGCCGATGAATAATCTCGCGCGGCGGGTGAGGGCGACGAGTTCGGAGATGGAACAGGAAATTGGCTGCGCGCTGCCGCCACTAGCGGTTTGGACCTCATAGGCGAGTTGGTGTTCGTTGGGGCCAAAGTTGATCAAGGGGAACAAACCGGAAAGCGATAAAGCTCGAGCAACTTCGCCATAACGCGCGGCGGGCCATTGTTTTGAGCCCCAGCCCGCACCCGGATTAATGATCACTAAATTTTCACTCAGACCATAGATTTTCTTTTCGATGGAAGCTTCGGCGCGTTCGTCGCGAGGAAAGATGGTTGGGGTGTGAGTAAGGGGCTTGCCCCCCACAGCCTCGGCGAGTGAATGATATTGATCGATCACGTGTACGCCAGAAGTTTTTACGGGATATTGGTAGAAGATCTGCGCCGGCCATTCGCGGGGATGGGCAAAGCCGAAGATGACATTGGCTTTCGACATTCGTGCGAACGCCGCCGATTTCAAAGCGCCTTGAAAATCCGCAGCGATTTCATAATGCTGATTGCGCAGTTCGCGCACGGCTTGGCTTGCCTCGCGCTTCGTCTGGCGAGACAACAAAGATTTGCGCCAGCGCCTGGTGTCCACAACATGCACAACATCGACGAGCGGACGTTGCTGGCTACGCGGTCCCGAAAGCGGCGTACCGCCGGCACATAACAGTTCTGACCAACGGTCTTCTATGATCCAGCCAATGTTCAGGTTTGGAAATGTCGTGCGCAATGAAGAGACAGCAGCCAAGGTGTGGATTACATCGCCCATCGCTCCCAGACGCACGATCAGCAGATTTCCGGGAGGAACGCTTGCGGACGTAGCGGGGTTCACGAGCGGCGCTGCCCCAGGCGAGTGCGAATGATGTCCGACGTGGAATGATCTTTGGGATCGCCAACGATTTCGACGCGGCCGCCGCATTCGATGACCGTGTCTCGCTCGGGGATGCTGTCTGCGGTGTAGTCGGTACCTTTGGCATGAATGTCGGGACGAATCTCGCGAATCAAAGCCCGCACGTCGGGTTCGGGGAAAATTACCACGGCGTCGACGTCGGATAATGCGGCAAGGATTTCAGCGCGTTCTTCGGCGGGCATCACAGGCCGACCTTCGCCTTTTAGGGCGCGGACAGATTGGTCGGAGTTAATGGCGACCACTAATTTTCCCCCGAGGCGCTTGGCTGCATGAAGATAGCGAACGTGCCCGACATGTAATAAATCAAAAGCGCCATTGGCCAGAGTGATCTTTTCGCCGCCGGCACGCCAGCTTTGCACACGTGCCTTCAATTGTTCGCGGCCTAAAATTTTGTCGTCTGACAATTTGTTCGATCCTTTGCAATTCTGCTGCTGCTGTTGGAGTAAAGCTTTTAACCGCAGAGCTCGCAGAGGAATCGCGGAGTTCGCTGAGAGAAGCACCACGATTGCATCCCGCATAGTTGGCTAGGTGCTGCCTCTCACGTGAACCCCACGAAAAATTTAATGAGATCTCGTCTGCGGGGGCGATTTCTCCAGAGCGTCAAGCAGTTCCTGCTGCGAAACCGTGGCCGTGCCGCGCTTCATTACAACGATGCCGCCGGCGTAATTTGCCAAATGGGCCGCGTCCTCGGTTTCTGCTCCTGCCGCTAACGCCGCGGTGAATGTGGCAATCACGGTGTCGCCGGCGCCAGTGACGTCGGTGACCTCGTCGCTGCCGAAGACGGGAATATCTACTGGCTTGTGTTTGCCGGGAAATGCAACCATGCCGTCGCGGCCGCGGGTGATCACCAGCGAGGCCATGTTCATGCGCGAGATAATTTCCGCGCCGGCCAAGCGCATCTGGTTCCAGTCGTTGCCGATTTTCACTCCCAGTGCCTCTTCGACTTCAGGTTCGTTGGGAGTTGCCGCGGTGATTCCGGAAAATTCGAGCATGCGATGGCGGGAATCAAGAACGATGGGAATCGAATCGTAGGACGCGGACGATTTTGCTGAGCTGCCGGGACGAGGCGTGCGACGCCGGTCGCGTGCGGCGGTCAAGATTTGCGGGGTGGCGGCGCCGTATCCGTAGTCCGAGACCAGCAGGGCGTCGGAGGCGCGCAGGTATTCACGAGTCGCTAGCGCGAGTTCCCGCGCAGTGTGGCTGTCGGGGGCCGCATCGGGTTCGCGATCGATGCGGACCACCTGCTGGCGCCAGGTGTGCGGCATTCCGGCAAGGATACGGGTTTTGGTCACCGTCGGCAGACTCTTATGTTTGAGAATTCCGGTGACCGGAATATGTTTGTGGCGAAAACTACGGAGCAGCATTCGTCCGGGTTCGTCGTTCCCGATAATGCCGACAGGAAGGACGTTCACG
>DASXIC010000021.1:0-36033 GCA_036498205.1 Chthoniobacterales bacterium
GAGTCTGCAACTCGACTCCATGAAGCCGGAATCGCTAGTAATGGCGCATCAGCTACGGCGCCGTGAATACGTTCCCGGGCCTTGTACACACCGCCCGTCACATCATGGAAGTCACTTGTAGCCGAAGTCGGCGCGCTAACCGCAAGGAGGCAGCCGCCTACGCTATGAGTGGTAACTGGGATGAAGTCGTAACAAGGTAGCCGTAGGGGAACCTGCGGCTGGATCACCTCCTTTCTAAGGAGAAAGCGACGCATTTCAGATCGACGATCTCAGATTGAAGATTTGAAAGACGTCCTTAGGTCGACGGCTAACCCTTAGTTCCTTCGGGAGCTAAGTTATGCCGTGAAGACCTCGACTCGCGAAAGCGAATCGGGGCTCAGAGAAAATACGACGAGTAACGCACAATTCAGTCTTTGCTGCACATCGACTAAATGCCGGAGAGCGAACACAATCGCCCTCCGGCATTTTCTTTTGTTGGAGGGCAGCCGTCTCGGCTGTCTCGGACGTCAGGCTTCCAGCCTGATTTGCCGACAAGCAAGATGCCTGTCGGCCGAGTCAGCCAAGATGGCCGATTTCCAGGTAACGCGGGCGTCTCGCGTGGAGTTACATCTGCTTTCCCCTGTCTACAATTAGCCGCGTCCCATGTATTTAGCATCGCCCGCGGAGCGGCCGATCCACCCTGAAGTTCGATGTGTTGATGGAGACCCTATCCACCGTTGCGCGTCTTAGTTAAATCGAGTGCGATACGGAGCACTGCATAAAACATTAGCACCGCGCCGACCGGTACAAGCCAGATCCCTAGTCCGGGATCGCCCCCGTAGCTGACGATTCCTCCAAGAAAAAATCCGATCGGAAAAAGCAATCCAGCCCAGATTAAGGAAAACGAGACTGACGGCCGAAGTTTAAGACCTCCGATGTTTCGTGCCGTCAGACCGGCGACGATGTTGACCAGGGCGAGGGCCGTTCCGTGCGCATGCGCCAGGGTAAACATGAGCCGACGCATATCGTTTCCGGCATCGACATACCAACCAATTTTGAATCCATGCATCGCTTCGAGCGCGCCGCCTAACGACAAAAAGACAAGAAGCGACCACCAACCAAAGCGCAAATTCCGATCTGATTTATCCATCAGGAATGGCGATGCGGTAGATCAATCATTCCGCCAGAACAATCGGCCGGTCGTCCCGCTCGCTCCGGAGTCGGTCGAAAATCTCTTCTTGGAAACGGCCGTTGGTGTCGAGCCCGGTTTCGGGACGATAAACCGCATTTGCATTACGTATTTCGCGCGCCCATTTTTCGTAGGCGTGCAAGGTCATTTCGTTAAGAGAATGCTCAGCCGCTGTGTAGTTAAAGGAGAAGTTAGAAAATCCTGGTAACGTCTGCAACGACTTCCAGGCATCAAAGCGCACAGCAGCGTAAGGATCGCTCATGCTGTAAATGAGATAAGGATAGAGCCAGTCGCCCCCCGCAACCTCTTGGGCACTCTCCCACCCCATCGCCCAGGCGAGGAGAGCGCGCTGTCCGGCGTCACCCTTCACCAGCCACTGCACAGCAGCAGCAATCCTCTGGTCGTCGGGCGATAATTCCGGGGCGGGTTGATGATACCACGACTGTAGTTTCTGCGCGGTCCAGGCAAGGGTTTGATCCAGATGACAAAGGTTGCACGCATTAGGTCGCCCATAGGTGATACTCTCCTTTACATTCGGCGACGAAACCTGATGGCTGCGCATCGCATGTAGTAACCCAAATGTCGTGCGCGGCATGTGACAGTTGTAACAACGGCTGCCTGACGAATCTGCGGAATGGTGTGTGTGTTCGCTGACTTTCGTAGCCATCCCCTGGTGGCATTGCAAACACGCTGCATCCGAATCCATTTTTGGTTTCAACTGGGCGCTGCGCGCCCACTTCCAGACACTGGTATGACCGGGAGAATCGAGATGCATTTCGTGGCAGGAAAGGCAGGAGAACTTCCCACCACGAAAACAGGGCGACGCTTGCACGCCGTTAAACTCTCTCCCGGTAACGCGAATCATTCCGTCTCCCCAGAATCGATTGCGAAAGAAATCCGGCTCGGCGCGATGAATGAAATCCTTCTGCTCGGTATGGTCCGGCGCGTTTGGTTGAACGACGAAACGTTGGGCCAGATTGTGTTGACCAGGACGAAAGGCAGCGCCGTGCCGATTGAAATCGATTTTATCCGTCATGTTATTGAAAGCCCAGACGCTATGGCATTGGCCGCAATCGAGCGCTGACTCCGGTCCCTTTAATCGCGCAGGATTAGTGATCGTCGGGTCGGATTTTGTCGTGAGGTGAAGTTTGAAACGGCGGAGTGGATTGTGATTAAGCTGAACGTGTTCACTCCCAGTGCCGTGGCAGGCTTCGCACGCGATCCCAAACTCTGCGACCTGAGAATCCCACTTGTTACCTTCGACAAAACGCGATTGCCCTTGTGTAACATGGCAATCCATGCAGGCGCCGTTCCACGCGCCAAGCGAGTAGTACTCCTTCAGATCCGGCGGAATCAGGAATGTCTGAGTAGTTGGCGCCCACATTTTTTCCGCGACGATGTAGGCGAAAGGAAATTGTTCCACGGTGCGCCCCTGGCCGCTTTCGAGCCACAGAATTTGCAAGGTGTGCGAACCGGTCACGAGCACGATTTGCCGTGGTTCGCCATAGCTGCCACCCTCCGGCCGCACCCGAACAAAGAACTCATCGCCTCGGCGCTCTCCCTTGTATTGGCGGCCGTTGAACGTGAGCTCAAGCCTCGCCAGATCATCGGGGAGACTGTCTGGTGTTGCTAATTGCGTCATGGTGCGATGAAAAGATGCGTGCCAGCTCGAGTAGTTTTCGGCGTGACACGCGCGGCACGAACTCGATGTCACATAGCCGGCGACTTCCGATTTAATGGGCCGATTCGCCGGCGGCCGCGCCTTGCTCCGAAAATTTCGCACTGAGATCGACATCAGAATGCTCGCGGCGACGATGGTTGCGATGATGAAAAGGGCATGTAACCAGAATCGGGGCAACTTCGACACAATTCCTCAGGGCCGAGAATATGAGAAGCGCGCTCCGCGGGCAAACCCTCGTGTCTATGACACACCGCATTCCACAGCGCTGAAAGCGTCAGTGGCAGCCGAAGCTTTCTCTCAACTATTGCGCAGACGATCGAATGTAACCTCTAATGACATCCGGCATTCTTGTCTTTGTAGCCACGGCGCACGCCTGCACTGAGCGAGTCGGACGTGTGGCGGTCCTGCTCGGGCCCGCCTCGACAGAGCGAGGCGGTTACAGCGTATTTGCGCTGGCAGCGTCTATTGTAGCCACGGCGCTCTGTCGCCGTGCTTTCCGTGGCAAATTCGACCGGGATCCGCCTCAACCAAGACAGCCCAGCTTCCGGCAGTGATTTGCAATTCCGCATTCCGCAACCGACAATCCGCAGTTCTTTTGGGGGCATAGCTCAGTTGGTAGAGCGCCAGCTTTGCAAGCTGGAAGTCAGGGGTTCGAATCCCCTTGCCTCCAAAGCCCGCAGGCGTGGAGGCAAAGTCTACAATCGGGTACACTTTCGGATCCCTAGCGGGAGCGCAATCCCCTTGCCTCCAAAATCGAAAGTGAGGGCTTGCGTATCCAGCGTGCTCCAGCCCGGGATTTTTCCGGCAGGCGTCAGGGCTTTGCGCATCGAGTGCGCAAAGCCCTGGCTAGGAGCCGCGCTGTTGGCCTTCAAAGTTGGAAGCGCCTCCTGCGAGATAGCCTGGAAGGTTGTCCTTCGTCTGATCGAAATCCAATGCTCTTGTCCTAACCCCCGCCCGGCTGATTGCTCGCGCCACTGGTGCGCTGCATGTTCTGCAAAGCCGCGCCGCTCTTCTTCTCCACTCGCTCTGGGTTGACCCCGGTATCGTCTTCTTCGACCCAATGACCCCCGAGATGTGTACCGGTCTCACTTGGAACCCAAACCAGATGTTTGGCTTTCTTCGGCTGACCGGCTGCACCGCCCTTTATGTCAAAGTCGACCTTGGCGGCTTTGCTCGTACTCGTGTTCACGTTGTCCATGAAACCCTGGACTTGAGAACCTGATAGAACCGTAACGCGGTACTTTCCGACACCAACATTTGAGAATCGGTACCGCCCTGAATTGTCCGTCTTGATGGTCTGAGCGACAGTGCCCTTCGCTTTCGATTCAAGTCGAACATCGGTGCTCTTCATCGGTTTGCCGTCGGGACCGCGCACGACTCCTTCGATGGTAGTGGATTGAGCCATCGCTGCCGTTGCCAGGAAAATTGAGCCGAAGATCAACCCCGCGAGAGATCTAGGTAGCAAATAATTCGTTACATCAAGGCCAGGTTTGAACTTCGTTTCCATCTGTTTGTTTTTCATCATTTTTATAAGGTATTCACTACCCTCTACAGGAAGCGGAAGGGCAAGTTCCGAAAAAATTGCCTCGAGAATGACCGTGGGCGTTAGAGGAAGACGTTAATTCCTACCCGTTTAAAAACGTTTTTTGAGCGCGACGTACCAAAAACGTCCTTGAAGTGACGCGGTCGATTCGTCGTAGCCGTTCTCGAAGGCGCCGGCGACAAACGGCGGGTCCTGGTCGAGCACGTTATTCATGCCGAGCGTGATCGTGGTGTTGTTCAGCCAGGTTCGCCAGCCGCAGTCGCTATAGGAAGCTGTCGTCACGGGGGTGACATGTTTGTCTTTGCCGTCCTTCATCTGCACGTTTTTACCGCCGTCCCTGGCATAGCCAGCAACCTCTTGCTCAACTACCGGCTTCGGGAAGTTGAAGGTGTAGTTGAGAATCAGATCGAGTGTTGTCCATTCTCGGATTTTGCGATTGCCGCCATTGGTTTGGATGCCAGGCAAGTCGCTGGTTTGACCGATGTAGTGCACTGTCGCTCCGGTATCCAAACCATCCAGATCGTAGAAGACGCTGGCATACCAGCGGTTCTGAGCCAGCGCACCGCCGTTTGTTGTTCCGAGAAATTGTCCGGTTAAATCAACTCTAGGTTCCCCGGGGCTTGCCTGGCGTCGATAACGGGCCAGATAATTGCCATTAATCGTCAACGTAATTGAACCCAAGTCACCGTGACCGAACATCGAAGTATCGAGTTGATAGTTCGCTTCGTAGTCGAGCCCTTCCGTAATAATGCGAGCTACATTTTGCTGGGTAGCATTTATGCTAACGATCGCTCCCGTTATCGGATCGCGCTCAATCAGATTCTGGAACTGTCCGTTTAACGGCGCACCGTTTGGCGCGAAAACGGTGGCGGTCCTGAAATTGGTATCCAGGATGAACAACGGGTCTAGAACGCCGGTGATGTTGCGTAAATCGATGTGATACCAATCGGCACTCAGGGTCAGCCCTTTGATAAACTTCGGCGTCCAAACACCGCCATAGGTCCATTCGTAGGCTTCCTCGGGTTTCAGATTCGGATTACCGCCGATTATTTCCTTAACCTCAATTTCCTGGGACAAGCGGGCCGGATCTTGGACCAAGACAGTGGTCTGCGCTTGCGAAGTGAATAATTCCGCCAGCGTTGGAGCGTGAAACGCCTCGTTATAGGTGGCACGAAGCGTGAGAGCGGAACCAACCGGCTGCCAACGCACCGAAAACTTCGGCTTCTCGGCATCGCCGAAATCGCTGAAGTACTCATAGCGCTCCGCAATATCAAACTCCAGGCTGTAGGCGCCCCAGAAATTCCAGGATGGGCTTGTCACCGGAATGCGCAATTCGCCGTAGGCCGCCCAAACATCGCGACTGCCCCTTGTCGGTTGAAAATTGTTCGCACCAAGTGTCTGGCCCGAGGCCGTCAGTGGATCAGGCTTATCGTTAGCCGTTTCCTTTCGATGCTCGCCCCCAACTGCAAAGGAAAGTGGGCCAGCCGGTAGATTCCAGAGGTCGCCATAAACCTTGCCATCTTCCAATGTCAGGGTGGTAAAACCACGGTGGATCGTTGTCACAAACACTTGCTTCAGAACCGTCGGATTGGTGCGGCCGTTGATTCCGCTACCGTTCAGGTTTCGACCAAACGGATCGAATGCTGTGGCGGGATCGGTCGATAAGAGTGCGTTCCGCAGCGCCCGATCATCAACAATGCCGCCAAAGGTTTCGTTTCGATCGTCCAGGTTGTAACGAAAACCCAGTTCGTATCCCCAGGTCTTGAGGAGATCATTGGTCATGAGATCGGCGAAGGTTCCACGGAGACCGCCGGTGAATACGTAATTGCTTGTAGCGATCTTGTCGGTCCGGAGGCCGGCTTCTACTGAGCGATAACGAACGCCCGTAATAAATGGCTGCCCGTTCACAGTCGTGTTTGCCACGCTAAAGGGATTGAACGGATTTTGCGTCGGCACGCTGATGCCAACGGTGCTGATGGGAGCACCGCTTATGAAATCAGGACCGGTATTAAACGCGTCGGGCGGCCCGGCAAACGGCGTGGGAGCCAGACCGTTGTCCCAGAAGCTACGCGTATACTTAAAATCGCCGAAGATCTGCAGCCATTTATCACAGATGTCCCGAATGACTGAGCCGTAGAAATATTCACGATCAACCGCCACGATCGCCGGCGTTAACGCAGCGAAGTTTACCAGAAAATTGTCTGTGCTCGGATTGATGCTCGATCGTGGCACGTAGACGCCATTCGATGACGCCGGGTCGGCAAAGGGATGCGTCCCCAGAGGCGCCTGCCCGGGGCCGCCCGTTGGGGAAAAAAGGCGAGGATCAAGAACAAAGTTCCCTACACGACCGGCAAAGTTACCCGATCGAGTATCAAAACCGCCGAAACGGCGGAAATCGGCGTTTGAAGAAATGTCCCGATCGCGCGAGAAGATAGCAGCCCGGTTGTAAAATTCGGCGTAAACAACAATATCTGTCTTGTCGTCACCGGTCCCGGCCAGCAGGTAACCTAACTCTTCCCCCTGATCGTTGGAAGCCCCCAGATCGGCGTTACCGTAGCTGGCGTAGAGCTCGAGGCCGCGGAATTTGTGCCTAAGGAATATATTGAATACACCCGACACCGCATCGGTGCCGTAAACGGCCGAAGCACCGTCTTTCAGAATATCGACATGATCAATAAGGCCGATAGGAAAGAGATTGAGATCGACCGTATCACCGGCAAAGCCCACTGGCGCGAGACGGCGCCCATCTTGCAGCACCAGAGTTTCCTTAGCTAGAATACCTCGCAAGTTAACTTCCGTGCGGCCATCACCGCCGTTGGAGATGTTGTCATTGATTGATGCCCCGGTAATTGCGGGCAGTTTCTGGGTAAAGTCAGTCGCGTTTCGCACACCGAGCCGGGCAATATCTTCGGTGCGATAAGTGTCGACAGGCTGTGGGCCTACTTCTTCTGCGGTAGGAATGTTTGAGCCTGTTACGATCACTTGCACGGTTGTAACAACAGGTTGACCACCTGCTGGCTCGGATGCGACATCTTGCGCCAGGGCGAGAGAGAGCGGAGCAAAGAAGCCAGCGAGGATAGCGGAACCGAAACCGATCCTAGCAAAGTTGCTCATGATAGCGGATCCCTCATCCATCCCTCGAGAGTTCTCTGGTGAAGGCCTAACAAGTTCTCAACCGGCCAACAGGTTTGGAATGCTTGGAGCTATGGATGCCGGTTAAGGGCTGCATTCGGTGAAGAAACGGCCTGATCTTGGGACGGAAAGAGGGTTAGTAAATCCGGCGGAGTTGCTCGAGAATCCTGTAATTGGCCGTCGAAATAAAGACGAACAACGAATCCGCCATATCGCCGTCCTTCAGTAGTAGACATTTTCGCTTTCGGACGGAGGTAATTGGCTTGTAAGTACTTTGCAGTCGCATCCGACCAGTCCGTTGCCGGCGTAAGCCAATTGTAACCAACCCTTGCATCAGTCGGTATCATCTTGTTGTCTTTAGCGACGTCATAGAAGGAAACGTTAATTCTTACGGTGTGTCCATTCGGCGTGCCCGGCCGCGGCTTCACTCCAATCTTAAGATTGAAATGATTCTCTGCATTCGGATCGGCCATCTCCGAGAGAGTTGTCTCTGTAATCGCTAAAACCGAATCGGGTGCGGCGCCAATTCTGCGCAAGAGATGAGGAAAGCGCGCATCGGAATGAAGCGGGCGAAATTCGGGAAGAAAGGCAATCCACTGGAGTATTCCCGAGTGCTCCTCGAAGGCACGTTCGAGCCAGCGGAAAGCTTCCTCTTTTTCACCGAATGCAACGTAAACAGCGGCGATCAAAGGCGCCGAAACATATCGCTTCTCCCGCGCCTGCAGGAGTTGAGTCAAAATATTTCTCGCTTCCATTTGACGGCCCATCCGTGCGTAGGTGATGGCCAGGCCGCTACTCGGGAAATGCGTTACCTCCGCCGCCTTGTCGTAGAGTGCAATTGCGTCCGCGAAATTGCCTTTCTCCCGATAGGCTGCGGCAAGATTTGAATCGAGATAAAAATAGTTCGGATCCAGTTGCAGTGTCCGGCGGCCCTCGGCAATGGCGTCGTCGATACGGTCGTTGGCAAGGTAGGCGGCGGTGGCAACGTAACTGGTGATAGGCGACACCGGATCCAATTTTTCAGCCTCAAGGACGAAGCGAAGGCCTTCTTGCAGTTGGCCTCGGAAGAGGGGCAAAAGCGCGGAGAAGAAATGAGCCGGGGCCGAGTTGGGATTAAGCTCCAGCGCGCGTTGCAGCTCCGAATTGGCTCCGGCAAGATCCCAGTCCAGGACCCGTTTCGCCTCGCTCAGGTAGCAATGCGCCTCCGCATCTTTCTCATCCAGAGCAATGGCTTTTAAGGCTGCTTCTCTGGATGCTGGATAAGCTTCGAGTGGCTTTACGTAGACGTCGGCCAGAAAGTACCAAACCTTGGCGATCCCAGTCCAGGCGCGTGAAAATGTGGGATCTTTCTCGAGAGCGCCTTGAAAGAAACCGAGCGCCCTTCGTAGATCCGCTTCGCTGCTCTTGTTCGAGAAGTAGAGCCCCTGCAGATAAAGATTATATGCCTCCGAGTTTCGTTGTTCGTGGGCGGGAAGTGAAAGGGCGAGTTTGATCTTGAGCGCGTCGACAATGGCGCGAGTTATTTCATCCTGCAGAGCAAAGACGCCCTGCAGATCCCGTTCATAGGTTTGCGACCAGAGATGAAAACCAGTGCGCGCATTAATTAATTCTGCGCTAATCCGAATACGATTTCCGTCGCGCCGCAAACTTCCTTCCAGCACATTCTCGACGTTCAGCTTTTTCCCAACCTCGTTCACATTCGCGCTCTTCCCTTTGAATGCGAATGACGAGGTCCGAGCGACCACCCGCAGCGCATCAACCTTGGCCAATCCGTTCAGAATTTCCTCGCTGATACCGTCGCAGAAGTACTCCTGATCTTTTGCCGGGCTAAGATCCACAAAGGGCAGGACCGCGATGCTTTTCTCCGGTCGCTCGTGCGGCAACAGCCCGGCAAGCTCGCCGCGGAAAAACCAAATCGTACCGGCGCCGACAAGGAGACAGACGGCGCCTGTCGCGACCAGCGTTCGGTTACGGCGCGACCAGCGCCAAAGCCGCGTCGGGGCCATGACCGGCCGAGCCATAATCGGGCGGCCATCGAGCCAGCGCTCCAAATCACTCGCAAGATCTCCGGCGGACTGATAACGAGCCTTTGGATCACGCTCGAGACAGCGCCCACAAATAGTTTCCAAATCCCGGTCGTGCGAATTCGTGAGAGAGCGCAATTTCGGTGCAGGCATTTCAGAGGCCTGCTTAATAACGGAGAGCGCATTGGGACCCAAAAATGGCGGACGGCCCGTCAGCAGGTTGAAGAGAATCGCACCCAGACTGTAGACGTCGGCGGCCGGAGTAAGATCTGCTGGCGCGCCTTCGGCCTGCTCGGGTGCAATGTAGCCGGGGGTTCCAAAGGTAGTCAGCGATTTCGTAAGGTCCCTGTTGGCGTCCAGCCATTTTGCCAGGCCGAAATCACTCACCAGCGGTTCGTCGCGGCCATCGAGGAGAATATTTCCCGGTTTCAAATCCCGGTGGAGAATCCCACGGCTGTGGGCGTATTCGATCGCGCGTGCGACCTTTGCCATCAACTCCACGCACTTTCGCGGTTCGTTGCGAAGCGCGGACTCTGCGTCGTGCAAGCTTCCACCTGTCGCAAACTTCATGCTGAAAAATGGAAGGCCGTCGTCGCTTACGCTGACCTCGTAGACCGGAAGAATGTTTGGATGATCCAGGCTCGCCACCGCTTCGGCTTCACGCCGGAAACGTGTAAGCGTTTCATGCGAATCACCGTGATAGCTCACAACGCGCTTTACCGCGACGATCCGGTTAGAATGTTGTTGCCGCGCGCGGTAAATTACACCCATCCCTCCGCGTCCGATCTCGTTGAGGATTTCGTAATTGCCGAGACGCCATTGTTTGTCCGGCACGTCTACTTCACCCAGGACGCTTTCAAATGCTGTCCTTGATACCTCGCCGACAGCTCCCAGTCCCTCATGCAGGAGGCAGCTTACGCAAACGCCGGTATCCAGGCGCGTGGTCGCGCCGCATTTCTCGCACTTTGGCGATCCCTCTTTCGTCCCAGGTGCCGAACCCGAGAGTCCGTCCGAATTCTTCATCAGAGTTACTGCGGGTCGACCGCGAGAGCCGCACAAAGATGCCGGATCTCGTCTTCAATCTGGCCCGGGTCGGCGACCGTGTGCGCGACTTCATCGCGTAAGAGCCATCGGTATCGCTGCCGCATGTTGTGCAGTTGTTTCTTTACCGCAGTTTCAGGAATTCCTAATGCACTCGACAGATTCGAGTACGATACCTCATCGCGTTCCGCTGTGAGGTGGCAGCTTAAAACATGAAAAAGGCGGAGCCTGCCCTTTCCTTCGCATTCCTCGCGCAGGCGTCGAAGAGCTCGTTCGACCACCGTCGCGGCCCAACGAAGATCAAAAAGCCGCTCTGGCGGTAACGAATCCAGTGCTTGGGTCGGGATGGATAATTGCGATGGCGCCTCCGACATCCAGTCGTCCCAGGAAACGAATTCCACATCGCCACCGCGTTTGCGGGTACGCGTTCTTTCAGCAGCATTATTAAGAAAATTTTGGAGCGATTTGAGCAAGAGTGAACGGAATCGGCCCCGGTTGGGGTCGGCATGCTCCAGCCAGTTACGTTCGAGCATCATCACAAAAAAATCCTGCGTGAGATCCTGCGCATCTTCCATTGAATAACCGCGCCGGCAGACAAAGGAAAAGATCGGTCGCCAATAAGTCCGGCAAAGTTCGGCTAAGGCATCGTGAGCCTTTTGCTCCGGACTGTGGGACTTGGCAGCGGAGAGGACCAGGCTCCAACAAGTAGTGACGAAAGCCCGGGGATCGCCCGCAGGCCCCTTGATAACCTCCGTCTTCATGAGCGATCCAGTATATTACGATTATGCTTTAGTTTCTATAACAAGCATGAACCGAGCAGTCCCCGCTCGACAGGCGCGAGCGTCCTTCCGTTCCATTAGCGCGATGGATCCCGGCTGCTCCGATCAAATGCGAAATGGAACATGGACGCTTTCCCTCGACCTCTTGGCGGATTTGCATACGCTGCCGTCTTCACTTGCTTCAACTATCCATGTGCCCAGCATCACTTCGTAGATTCTCGTTTGTCGCCGCCGTCTATTTCGGCTGCCTTCCTCCCCTTTCCTCTCTTGTCGCTGCCGCTGACGAGAAACCAGCCAAGCCGCAGTATGGGACCTGGGGATTCGATTCCGCCGGCTCGGATTCTTCGACAAAACCCGGGGACGATTTCTTCCGTTATGTCAATGGCATCTGGATCGATAAGACCCAAATTCCGCCGGATAAACCTGCTTACTCGCTCCGGCTTGCGATGACAGATCTGACCGAACAGCGCCTGCACGACATGATGGAAGGGTTCGCGGCCAAAGCTGATCCCGCCTCGCTTGAAGGGAAAGTGGGCGCTTTTTATCGCTCGTTCATGGATGAAGGGCGCATCGAACAGCTTGGCCCGAAAGCGATCGCTTCGGAGCTGGACGATCTCAAGAAAGCGAAATCACGGGACGAACTCGCATCGTTGATGGGCCGGACGACAACCGATTTCGAAGGCTCGCTTTTCAACTATGGAATCGATGTCGACCTGAAAGATCCCAATCATTACGCCTTTTACATTTCCCAGGGCGGGCTGGGTCTACCTGATCGCGATTACTATTTGAAGCCGGATTTCGCGCCGCAGAAATCAGCCTACCAAAATTATGTTGCCACCCTGCTGCGCCTGGTGGGCTGGCCGGATTCGGCCGTGCGCGCAAAAGCCGTGGTGGACTTCGAAACTCAAATTGCGGAGGCGAGCTGGACCAAGGCGCAACAGCGCGATCCTATCGCGACTTATAATCCGATGACGGTGGAGGAGTTGGTGACCTATGCGCCTGGGTTCGCCTGGAAAGCATTTCTAGCCGAGTCCAGGATGCAAAACCTTTCGCGTGTCATCGTCGCGGAGAAAAGCGCTTTCCCAAAACTGGCTGCGATTTACGCGAATGCGCCTGTGGATACGATTCGCGCCTGGCACGCTTTTCATCTGGCGGATAACGCTGCGCCTTACCTCGCGAAAAATTTCACAGAAGCCTATTTCCAGATGCACAACAAAACGTTGTCGGGCCAGAAGGAACAACAGGCGCGCTGGAAGCGAGCGATTACTGCGGTGAGCGGCGGCGACTTCGGTGTCGGGGACCGTTTCGGCACTTTCGGCACGATGGGATTCGGGGTAGGCCAGCTCTACACCGCAAAATACTTTCCGCCCGAGGCCAAGGCCAAGATTGAATCACTGGTGAGTAATCTAAAGGACGCTTACCACGCACGGATCGAAAAACTCGATTGGATGGGCGAGGATACCAAACGTGAAGCACTAAAGAAGCTCGATACTTACACGATTAAGGTCGGATACCCAGATCGCCCTCGTGACTATTCAAATCTCGTTATCCGAAATGACGACCTTGTCGGTAACGTCAAAAGATGTGCCGCTCTGGATTGGGCTTTTTACAGCGGTCGCTTCTCTGGTCCAGTCGACCGCACCGACTGGGGCATGACGCCGCAAACCAATGATGCTTATAACGGCTCACTACGCGACATTGTTTTCCCGGCCGGGATTTTGCAGCCACCAGTCTTCGATCCAAACGCGGATCCGGCTATCAATTACGGCGCTGCCGGTGGCATCATTGGTCATGAGTTGACGCATGGTTTTGATGATCAGGGCCGCAAGATCGACGCATCAGGCGCTCTGCGAGACTGGTGGACAGAGAAAGATGCGGCGACATTCAAATCGCGCGCCGATGTCTTAGGCGCGCAGTTTTCCAAATTCGAGCCGCTGCCCGGCGTCCACGTCAATGGAGAGCTAACGATGGGAGAAAACATCGCCGATTTGGGAGGACTGACACTGGCGCTCGATGCTTACCGGGGATCGCTCAAAGGTCAGCCAGCGCCTGTGCTCGACGGATTCACCGGTGATCAGCGAGTGTTTCTCGGCTGGGCCCAGGCGTGGCGCGGCAAGGTTTCTGATGATTATGTCCGGAAACAAGTGGTCAGCGATCCGCATTCGCCACGTCAATTCCGGGTAATTGGCCCGACGCGAAATATCGATGCATGGTATGACGCTTTTAAGGTACAGCCAGGCGACAAGGAATATGTCGCGCCTGAGAGTCGCGCCCGAATTTGGTGAAGGGGTAGCGCACGCGTCTCGCGTGTCATGGCAGCGTCTCGCCTGGCACTTACGCGCGAGCTACTTTTGTTTCACCAAGTCCGGGCGATTCAAATCGAGATCGCTTTGTGCGATTACGCGAGTGTCTGGAAAATCTTTCTTCAATGGATCCAAAAAGGCCGCTGCTTTACCGACAATGATTAAACTTGGCGCAGATGATAAATATTTCGTGACGAACCCGGTTACATCCTGCGTGGTGACAGCATTTATCTTTGGAATAAAGGCATTGAGCCGATCAAGCGGCAGGTTATAGGCGGCTAACGATGCCAGGTTTCCAGCAAAGCCTTCATCCGTCTCCAAACCGCGCGCGTATCCGCCGGTCAGGACGGCCTGGCGCGATTTCAGTTCTTCACCCTGGACCGGATCGACCGCGAGCCGTTTCAATTCATTCATCAGCAATTTAGCGACCTCCGCCGCCGACTCATTTTTTGTTTGTGCCGACGCCGTGAACTGCCCGTTATCGCGTCGCGCATCGAGCGAACTGCGAACTCCGTAGCTAAGCCCGCGCTTGATCCGAATCTCTCGATTTAATCGCGAGATAAAACCATTGCCGAGCGCCGCGTTCGTGACCAGACCGGAGTAATAATCCGGTGAGTCACGTTTAATCGCTGGCTTGGAGACCACGACGGCCGATTGCCCCGCCGGGGGCATATCCACGACCACGTTCTGCGGTTTCCACTCGGTTGAGCCGGTCGAGGCTGAGTTTGCCGCCGCGACATCACTTTTCCAGGCACCGAAGAATTTCTGGGCATAACCCTTTCCCTGCTCCAGCGTGAGGTTGCCGACCAGAACCAACGCAGCATTCGCGGGTACATAATAACGCTTATAAAGCTTAATAATGTCGTCGTGTTGCATTGCGCCGACCGTTTCCAGCGTGCCCCCGGCAGAATGACCATATTCGCCCGGTGCGAAAACAATCCGTTCCGAAACGAAGGCTGCCACTGAGCCGGGTTGCTGCAATGCCACTCGCAACCCGTCGAGTCGCTGCTTTTTGAGCCGGTCGATTTCTTCCTGTTTGAAAAGTGGATGTTGGACGACGTCGGCCAGGATGGTCAGAGCCGCGTCAGCTTTGTCGGACATTACGACGACGGAAGCTGAAGATGAATCCCAGCCTGCGCCAGATGAAATTTCTCCACCCAGTGATTCGATCGCTCGCGCAATTTCCGGAGCAGACATTGATTCCGTTCCTTTGGTCAAAAGCGAACCTGTCATGCTTGCGACGCCGGCCAGGTTCGGCGGATCGACTTCGGCGCCGGTGCGGACGACCAATTCCGCCGCCAGCAGCGGCAGATCGGGACGCTCCGCAACGATCACGCGCAATCCATTATCGAGTTTTATTTCTTTGGGCTGGGTAAAATTGATCTGGTGCGGCGCGGATGGAGAAGGCGCTGTATCCAGTCCGCCGATGCCAAAAACGGAACGAAGCGTGGTTCCAAAAATCGCAAGCGCGACCACGGGCAGATGCGTATTCATTTCGGTTTCTCCGCCGGAGAGGGCGTTGCCGCGGATTTCATCGCTTCCGGCAAGTACTCAATGACTACCCGCTTTTTTCCGCTCAAATACTTATTCAGGACATTCTTGACCTGGTCGGCAGTGACGGCCTGAATTCTCGCCAGATCAGTATTTACCCGCTCCGCATCGCCGTAGACGACGGCTGCTTCGCCCAGCGCGCTGGCCTTGCCATCATTTGTCTGCAATTCGCGAAGTTTGCTCGTGAGAAACTGATTCTTCGCTTTTTTTAGCTCATCTTCCGTTACGCCATCCTTCAAAATTTTCTCGATTTGCGCGTCCAGCGCCTTCTCCGCTTCCGCCACAGTCTTTCCACTCGCCAGAATCAGGCGAAATGTCAGTAGACCCAGATCCTCCTTGAGATCGGAATCGAAGGAGGCCGCTTGCGCAATCTGCTGCTCATAAACGAGCGACTGATATAACCGCGACGACATACCACCAGAGAGAATTGCGTCCGCGACATCAAGTGGAATGTCATCTTCATTACGCACGGACGGCGCCAGATAGGTTACTGCCAACGCCGGCAAAGGCGCCTTCGCACTGTATATCACTGAATGCGCGTCTTCTTTTCGAGCTGGCTCTACCACCGTAACCCGGGGAATCTTCTCAGCTGGTTTAGGGATCGGGCCGAAGTATTTTTTTATCCACGCATCCAGCTCGCCTGGCTTGAAGTCGCCAACCACGATCAGCGTCGCATTGTCGGGCCGATAAAAAGTCGAATGGAACGCGCGCACTTCCGGCAAAAGCGATGCATCCAGCTCGGCAATGTTGCCAATGCCAGGCCTTTTGTAGGGATGCGCAGCGTATGACAATGTCGGGACAGCGAGAGAGAATTCGCCATATGGATTGGCCAGGATTCTCTGCCGGTATTCCTCCTTCACCACGTCCCGTTCGGAATTGAAGTTGGCGTCGTTTATCGCCAGCGATGACATCCTCTCCGCTTCAGCCCAAAGAATCGGCTCAAGATAATTCGAGGGTACGATCTCATGGTAAACAGTGACGTCGTCCGCGGTATAAGCGTTATTATAGCCGCCGATATTTTCGGTGAGTTCTTCAAACGTGTCCGGCTTCAGGTGTTCGTTGCCTTTGAACATCATGTGCTCGAAAAGATGAGCGAATCCGCTGCGGCCATTCGGATCATCCTTCGAACCGACATGATACCAGACCTGCACCGCAACGGTCGGACTCTTATGATCCTCAACCGAGTAAATCTGAAGACCGTTCTCGAG
This sequence comes from Chthoniobacterales bacterium, assembly GCA_036498205.1. GTDB lineage: Bacteria > Verrucomicrobiota > Verrucomicrobiia > Chthoniobacterales > UBA10450 > AV69. Next base: position 16,431 of record DASXIC010000021.1, read on the forward strand.
CGTCGCGTGTTTAACGGCAAGCGGCGGAATGACAACGGCTGATACGTCCGATCCTGGCTCGAGTCCGTCAGTTTTCGCAATCAGGCCCGCGACAACCCAAAGAGAAAGGAAAAGACGGAAATGCACGAGTCGCCGAATTTAGCAGCGCGCTCGGCGGAATCGATAATAATTTTCATTCGAGAACAGTAATTTGGGCCTGACTGGGCTCGAACCAGTGACCCTGCGCTTATCAAGCGCATGCTCTAACCAACTGAGCTACAGGCCCGCGTCAGAAGCGGAGTCGAAGTGTAGGTGCGTGAATGGTGATTGCAACTGTCGGCAATCAATTGCGCGGAGGATTCAACGCAGCCGATCTCGAATACTGGCGAGTCGCGCTTGCAGTTTCTCAAAGTGCGAGCCAGCCCAATAGATTCTTCGGCAAGAGAGGCATCTTCGAAAGTCGCGGTAATAGATTCTGGTGAGCGGTTCAAGCTCGTCGAATACCTCTTGCTTATCCACTTTGACCAAAATTCCGTTGCAATGGATGCAGCGCGTGAACGGAGTGATCAGTTCGTTTAATTCAAAGCGCCGAACAGTCTCGATGATCTGTTTGTCGGGATCGTGCGAACGTGGACAATAGCCATGCTGAACGACTCTGTGCATGAGCAGACGGCGATCGCGTGTAAGAAGGGCGCGATTTTGCGCCTTTGAGAGGGCCACCAGTTCCGCATCCTCCGCGGTCGGAGAGTAGAGGACGTCGAAGCCGAGGAAACGCAGATTGCGCGCCAGTTTCCCGAGGTGACCATCGGCGATAAACCTGGTAAGACCCCGCTTCTGCAAAGCGCTTTCAACATCGGCATGAGAATCAGTCACTCCATAAACCTGGAGGATCGCTTTTTCTTTTAATTGATGCTCAAGCGAAACAATGACGCCATTACACCGGATGAGATCAATTTCCGGGTGAGGCACACCACAGGCCTCGATCGCGTCTTTGGCCGAAGTTTTCTCCCGCAGGATTCTGATCAGGGTCGAATCCTCACTCCGTCTCCGCAAAAAAAAGCGAAGATCTCCGGAAAAATGCAATTCGATCGAAAAGGCTTCCTGGTGCGATAGCTGCATCGCTCAGCGCCTGCCCCCGCTAGTTGATGCGCGCGCTTGCGCGTTTGGATAATTTTCGCTGCCTAAATAGCCAGTAGAGGACGACGCCAATCGCCCCGCCGCAGATGTCGATTACTACATCGCGAAGAGAGGCAGTGCGGGAAGGCACGAATGATTGATGGAATTCGTCCGATGCAGCGAAAAAGGCGCAACACGACAGAACTATTGCGGCAACGAGAACTGCGCGATTTGGCCACAGTGTCACCGTAATTGCGCGAAAACAGAGCATTGCTAACACGGCATATTCCGTTATGTGCGCCGTTTTGCGCACAATTATCTGCACTTGCCCGATCGTCCGGGGCGAGATCGCCGGATGAAGCCAGCGCAGGATCGGGCCAATGATTCGCGAAGTATGCTCGGCCGACATTAGATCGGTCGACCCAATGAAAATCAGAACCAGCCAGACCAATACTGGCGTCCAATATCTCAAGAACTTTGACATCCGCATCGGTTCAGTTCCGCCTTCGAAGTGGATGGCCTGCAAATCATGTCTTCACCGTTCAGTCGATAACGGCGCGGCGATGCTCTCGAGCGACCGGCGTTCCGCCCTGACACCAATCCACGCTTCCACCACCGCGGCGAAAATCATCAAGAGAGCTCCAAATAGATAACCGCCAAAAAGTGCATTCCTCGATCCGCTCCCGATGATTGCACCAAAAATCAAAGGCGCGAAAACACCGCCCGTCAAAGTTCCGATCGAATAGAAGATTGCAATGGCAAGGGCACGGATCTCGAGCGGGAAAATTTCGCTCACGGTCAGGTAAGCCGAGCTGGCGGCGGCGGAAGCGACGAAGAAAACGATGGTCCAGGCCAGCGTCTGTGTTTGCGCCGTTAATAATCCAGCACGGAATAACCATGCCGAGAGCGCAAGCAATATCCCGGACCCGGCATAGGTCGCGACGATCATTGGTTTGCGCCCGATCGTGTCGAAGAAGCGGCCGATTAACACTGGCCCAAGTACATTGCCGAGAGCAAATGGCAGAAGATAAGCGCTGACGCGCTCGGCACTCACCCCGTAGAAACGCATCAAGACCAAGCCGTAAGTGAAGAATATGGCGTTGTAGAAGAACGCTTGTGCGACCATCAGAACAAAGCCAAGCAGCGAACGTTCGCGGTACTTGTTCGCAACTGTTCTCCATATTTCCAATAAAGGGGTCTTGTTGCGGACTCGGATCCGCAGTGGTTGCATTTCTGGCTGAGTCAACGCGCCGGAATCTGATCCGGCAATTTTTTCCACCGTGGCAACGATCTGTTCGGCTTCATCCGCGCGTCCGTGCACGAGCAGCCAGCGCGGACTCTCCGGAATCCATCGTCGAAAAAAGACGACGATCAGCCCCAGGCTGGCACCAATACCGAAGACAAATCGCCAGCCGAGCGAGACTGGCAAAAAACGTGGATCGAGCAATACCACCGTTGCTGCCGAACCGAACGCTGCCCCAATCCAATAGCTGCCATTGATCATGAGATCGACCCGGCCACGCATCCGCGCCGGGATTAATTCGTCAATTGCGGAGTTGATCGCGGCGTATTCACCGCCGATGCCCGCTCCGGTTAGCGCACGAAAAAGCGCGTAGCTCCAGAAATCCCAGGAAAAAGCGGTCAGCGCCGTTGCGGTCAAATAAACACCAACTGTAACGAAAAATAGCTTCTTTCTCCCGAGCCGGTCCGTGGCGTATCCAAAAATGAGGGCCCCCAGAACCGCGCCTGCAAGATAAGCAGTCGCGCTCGCTCCTACTTGTGCATCGCTCAGACCGAGAGTCTCGCGACGAGTCAAAATTCCGCCGAGGGCGCCCGCTAAGGTGACTTCAAGCCCATCGAGAATCCATGTTGCACCCAGAGCAACAACAATTAACCAATGCCACGAACTCCACCTCAGCCGGTCGAGCCTGACCGGAATGTTTGTCTCAATCCATTCACCAACTCCCATCCAGGCCGAACCAAGCTGTGCTTTCGTGCGACCGCAAATGATAGACTGGAATTATTCGCTGCCATTTCTTTGCCGGCGGCAGCATGGCTGGCCCTGCAAATCCGCAACTATTGAAAAGTGACGCTGAAAGCGCGTAAGTCATATCTTTGACGCAAGGCGGGAAAGCTCATGTCTGAATTCAACTTACCCATCACTTTCGAGCCCCTCTTTATGGAGCGAGTCTGGGGAGGGCGAAAACTCGAATCTATCTACCGCAAAAGAATTCCGGCCGGAAAATGCATCGGTGAATCCTGGGAAATCGTCGATCGGCCTGAGGCGCAGAGCATCGTTCGGGACGGGCCGCTCGCGGGCAGATCACTTCATGATCTTTGGGTAAATTTTCGGGCCGCGATATTTGGCAAAGCTCCCGATGCACCGCGTTTCCCGCTCCTGATCAAGCTGCTTGATTGCCGCGAGAAGTTGTCCTTGCAGGTGCATCCGCCGGCTGCGGTCGCGCGAATGCTTGGTAGCGAACCAAAAACCGAGGCCTGGGTCATCACCGACGCCGCACCCGATGCCGAGTTGTGGCTCGGTTTGCGCGAGCCAACGGAGCCGCAAAAATTTGCCGATGCCCTCGATTCCGGCCAGGCAGCGGAGCTGGTTCGTCGGGTTCCAGTCAAAACCGGAGACGCTTTCTTTATTCCTGGCGGGCGTATGCATGCAATCGGCGGCGGCAATTTGATCGTAGAAGTGCAGCAGAACAGCGATACCACTTACCGCATTTTTGATTGGAATCGGAAGGATGAGAAGGGACAGTTCCGCGAATTGCACATCGCGGAAGCGATGCGTTGTATCGACTTCGAGGATTGCAACCCGACAGTGAGCGCGGGGAACGCAGAATCCCTGGTGGCGGATCGACTATTCGCGATCGATCGTTGGAAAATTGATTCGGCGCGGGAGCTAAGCCCGCCAAATGAGTTCGCCATCGCATTTTGCCTGCGGGGCGAAGTGGAGTGTGCAGGTAGCCTTTTCCAGCCAGGGGAATTCTTCCTTCTGCCGGCTCACGCTAAGAACCGAACAGTTAAAGGTGCGAAATCAGAATTACTTCGGATTACAATTCCGAGCAGCTAAATCAAACTTCCCGCGGCCGCGCCTTTGACTCGCCGGAGTTGTTCGATGGTCCATCCAGCCGATGTTCGCGCAACCAGGCAGAAATAACTGTTTCCTGAACTATCCGTGATGTGCAGTTGAACCGAAGGGCTGGTCGTTGTCTGTGCGAGTCCAATTTGAATGCTTCGGATACCGCGAAAATCCGGATAGCTGGCACGAAGCTTCATTTCTAATAGAGCAAGAGAGAACTTCGGTTGTGCGAAAATAGCATTTTTATTCGCAACCTTATCGCTTCGAAAATTAGCTAAAAATAATCCAACCCCGCAAATGCCGGCGATTACCGCTAGCCATAAAGTTTTCGCGAGGTTACTCATCACCTGAAGACGAAAGTTTGCGAAGATAAACAAAACTGTAGATGCCTGTCGAGTGCCCGTCGCCCCATCGCAACCCCAAGGCATAGCCACCAACCGGTACGAATCCATCCAGCCTGAAACTCGCCGGCGAATACGTCACAGCCGGCCGATTTACATGGCCTAGCACATCCGGCTCGCCACCGCAGGCGGCACAAGGACAGGCCCGTCGCAGCCGTTCCAGAGAAAGAAATGACTCCTGGCCATCGTTCCAGCGAATGGCGAGCTCGTCGCCAATGAGTTCCACCTGCTCGGCTTGGATCGGCATAATGTCTTCGACAGCAAACGCGATGCTCACCGCGGCCCGAAAATTCGGGTGCCGACACGGACAACGGTAGAACCTTCCTCAATCGCGACCGCAAAATCGTCGCTCATACCCATCGACAAATGCGGCAGCTTTACACCGAACTTATGCTCCAACTCATCTCGAAAGGATCGCAGCCTGACGAAGTAGGGCCGGGACCTTTCCTTATCCGCCGTCAGGGGAGGAATGGTCATCAAACCTTCAATGGATAAACGCTGCAATTGAAGTAATTGCTCAAGCGTTTGTTCGAGCGCTTCTGGCGCAAAGCCAAACTTGGTGCCTTCGCCCGCAACATTTACTTCCAGTAGAATCCGTGGAAAAAAGCCCTCCTCTTTCGCTATTCGATCAACCTGCTGGGCAAGCTCGACCGAATCAATGCTGTGAATGAGTTCAACGAGCGGAAGCACGTGGCGAATCTTGTTCTTTTGCAAATGACCAATGAAATGCCAGCGCAAATGCGACGGAAGCAACGGGATTTTGGCGCGAGCTTCCTGCACTTTGTTCTCACCAAAGAGTAGTTGGCCGGCAGCAACCGCTTCCCCAATTTTTTCGGCACTGTGTGTCTTTGTTACGGCAAGAAGCTCGATTTCCTCGATCCGACGTCCAACCTTTGCCGCAGCATCTCGCATTTCCGCTCGAACTTTTTCGAGTCGCTCCGAAATCTCGTCCACACGAAGAAGCGATTCTTTATTGGCGCATGTATTTCCAATTGCGCGGTTTGCCATGGGCAATCCATTCTATCGCATTTTGCAGGCGTTGCTCTCGCGTTTCCTCCCGCTTAGCCTCCGTTATCCAGTCGACATATTCCTTTTTGTGGCTGGGGCTGAATCTTTCGAAATTTGACGCCGCTTTTTTATTCTGGGAAAGCGCGGTGGACAGGTAGTCGGGGATCGTCAACGGTCTTTTCGCCCTTGCCGGTTTTACGCGCGGCTTTCCGACTCCCTTTTCGTTCAGCTCGGCAGCCTTACGGACGTATGCAAGAAGTTGCCGGTCGGAAGGGAGATCGTTCAGGCTTGTTATTTTTCCGAAATGACCCATCGCGCCATCACCACCGGCAGTCCTTCCCACAACCAACTCCCCTTTCCAAAAACCGATTGCGCAGTGCCGTTTGAACGCAGCCATTCCGAGCATGATTCCCCGGTAATCGAAATGCGGAAAGCTCCACTTGATGGTCTCCGTGACATTTGGGCAAGCCTTGTGGGCAAGCTTGCGCACATGCCTCAAAATAGGCTGCGCGAAAGGTGCGGCTTTGGCGATATAATCGTCGACACGCGAATCTCGATAACCCATCGATCGATGCTGAATTAACCTCCAGCAGCGTCAATTGAATTTCGGAGACCAGCGCATGAGACGGTGATGGCGGGACCTTGGAGGTCTTAGTCGGTCGAGGCGAGGAGACTTCACGGCGAGCGTTGGGGGCTGACCGCACTCCCTTGGCGCTAGCCTCGTCTGGTTATGCACCAGCCGCGATTTATGAGATTTTCCACAGTTTTAAGCGGAACAATAATTGCTGTAATTACACGGTGGGTGCGTTCTGATGTCTACTGAATTTCCAGACGACCCGGAGGTTGATCTCGGTTTCCGCGATCCGGATCCGGAATTCGCCCGTACTGGTTCCAACGACAAGCTGCCGCAGCTAGAGGACAAAACGTTTGTCGGCAGAAGCCTGCCAGTTTCACCCAGCGTTCGAGGGTGGTTGCTGCGCATATTGCTCGTTATCGCATTTTCAGCGTGCGGCGGGCTTATTTCTTCGGTGTTTTTGTTCAATGTTCCCGAGCGACTGACTGTCCTGAGGCACTTGGTACGTGAGACTTATATATTGCCGCCAGCTGGCAACGATGTTTCTTCGGCCACAATTGCGACTCTTAGCATTGATCGGGTAGCAAATTTCGAGATCGGAAATGAGCTTGGAGTGGGTTTCTCCGAACCGAAGGGTTTGGAGGTTTTGGATCCATTCCCTCCGCCCTCGCCGCAGTGGCTTCCGCCGGACGGGCTATACCGGTTTGTTCAAGATGCTTCTCTATTTTCGGCGACGCAGAGCGGTGGACCTTTGTATTTCCCCTCCAGACTTATGCTGGCGTCGAAAAATGAGGCTAATCTCACTGCTGAGACACCGACCAAAAGTGATCTCCGCTCCGCCGTCGAAAAGCGAAGCGTACGAAAGACGGCGCTACGGAGGCGTTCGACGCCCCACATTGCGCGGAAAACCAGACCAAGACCTTCCTTCTGGTCCATTTGGTCCAGGCATTTCCTTGCTTCCGGAACCGCGGTAAGCACCCGGCGGCGGTCAGGCAAACGTGAATCACGCAAAGGCAAAGCGAAACAATCCTTTTGGTTCGCATCCTCCTGGCGCGCGATCGGCTCTCAGCCAAACCAGCGTAAAGACCGGACGAAATCGGTGAGCGGTTCACGAGCAAGCGCCAGGCAGGGCCGGAGCTTGCATCATACTACCCATCCACCACGATGACGAGGCTCCAAACTTGGAGTTTTAGCGGTCAATGACGGTGAATGCCGCGGCGTAACAGACAAAAATCGCAGCGCCACCAAGGATGCCAGCGCCGAGGATAGTCGAAAGGCGACCGGTTCGGAACACTCGCGCCAGCAAAGTAAATAGGAGAGCGATCCCAAACTCGCCGGCGATAATGTAATAGGGCGTGTTCGAGATCATGTGGCAGCCGCGGTACTGCCACCAATGAATGCGGCGAGCCATCTCCTCGTAATAGGGAATGTTGACTGCGCCGAGGAGACCCACCATCACGAACCCGACCCAGCTAAAGCGTTCGACTAGTCGCAAACCGATATAACCAAATTGCACAGCGACGACTTCCCAGGCGAAGGGCATCCAAAAAGGTGACCGCCAAATCATTGGTCCGCCCCCAAGCGAATAGTCGAGCGTGCGAGTGTAATCAACCAGCCAGGCATCGGCAGCGAGCTCAGTAAGGCCTACCATCAAGCCAAAGAGAAGAAACTTTGCCAGCAGCAGATCACGACGGAAAATAACGAACCCAAGAAGAAGGAGATTATCGATAATGTTGAGCGCGACTCCTGTTCTCCAGTCGGACCACGGCGCGAACGTTAACAGGGCAACGGCGAAGACATTGATGAAAACCGTAGTCAACACGACAGTCAGTCGTTCATGCTCGAGCTTCCGCTCATCCGTCATGCTTCTTGTTTAAGGAGCGGCAAGCTACGAATCAATCCCACTGCGCACGCTAATTGCTGAACCATTGACAGTTGCCATCGGTCTCAAGTAAGTTGCGGTAGTTTCGAATTTTATGCGTCCCATTTGGAAAGGTAGCATTAGCTTCGGATTGGTTTATATCCCGATCGCCGTTTATCCCGCCACGCGCGAGGAAAAGGTCAGCTTCCGCCAGCTCCGAGCAAGCGACCTCAGCCCGATCAAATATAAGAAAGTAGCCGAGGCCGACATGAAAGAGGTCTCGGCCGATCAAATTGTCAAAGGATTCGAGTACGAACGCGGCCGTTATGTGGTGATGAAGGAAGAGGACTTCGAAAAAGTGCGGATTGAATCCACCCATTCGATTGACATCACCGATTTCGTAGAGCTGGAGCAAGTCGACCCGAAGTTTTTCTATAAACCGTATTTTCTCGAACCACAGAAAGGTGGCGAAAAAGCCTACACGCTCCTGCACAAGGCTCTTAGTGGAACCGGAAAAATTGGAATTGCCAAAGTCGTAATCAGTAACCGTGAGCATCTCGCCTCGGTTAAGCCGGATGGACTTTTTCTAATTCTGGAACTTATGCATTTTGCTCACGAGATCCTTAATCCGTCAGAGCTAAAGAATGGCCCGGCTACCGGTATTTCGGATAAGGAATTGAAAATGGCGCAAACGCTGATCGACAGTATGTCGGTGGCCTGGGAGCCGGAAAAATATCGCGACGAATACCGCGATGCGGTGATGGAGCTGATCGAGCAGAAAGCGAAAAATGTGGAAGTCGCCGACCGACCTGCGGCCAAGCCCCGAGCGACGAACGTGGTCGACCTGGTTAAAGTCCTTCAGCAAAGCCTCAACCGCAGTCAATCGGTGAGGCCGAAACGGACGTCGAGTCGAAATGGAGGGCGTTCTACTTCGACGTTAGTCCGGCAAAAGCGCCGGGCCGCGGCTTAGGCCTGGCCGAGCGCCTGCTTTTTTCCGAGAAGCTCGACTAGCTGACCAGCGAGCTTCGGGCCGGTCCCGCTTTCCTCGTGCTTGAAATAAACAAAGGCATCCGACCAGGTGCCGTTTTTGTCTTCGATTAGCTGGGACCATCGCGCCACATCGGCCGGTTGATAGTCTTCCCGGCGCAGACGCAGGTAGCCCCAGTCAGCGGTTGTCACCGCGGGAGTTTCTAATTTCTCGGTATCGGCTATGCACAAGGCAGCGTTTCGTCTCCGAAGAATCTCGAACACCTCATCGTCGAACCACGATGCATCTCGAAATTCAAAAGCGGCGCGCATGCTCGCCGGCAGGCATTCGCTGAAATGCCTCAACAACTCCGCATCCTTCTTCAGCTGAGGTGGCAGCTGGAACAGGACGGGACCGAGTCGCTCTCCCAGTCCTGAAACGACATCATAGAAATAATCAACCGTGTCATCACAATTTCTAAGCTTGGCAAAGTGGGTAACCTTCTGTGGCGCTTTAAGGCTAAATCGGAACCGGGGAGGAGTCAGCTTGCACCAATTCTCAATCGTTTTCGGCGCCGGGATGCGATGAAACGTATAATTGACCTCAGTCGTCGAAAATCGCTCGGCGTAATACGGAAGCATTTTTGCAGCCGGTAAATCTTCCGGGTAAAACGTTCCCTTCCATTCCGAATACTGAAAACCGGAAGTGCCGATCCAATTTGTCATGGGCTAATCAGGTTAACGGCGCGAAGATCGTTTTCCAAAAATTAAAACGATGCCGGCCCACGGAAACAAATACTAGATCAGCCGCGCAATGCTTTCGTAAAACGAAGTAGCTCGTGAGCGACCTGTTCTATTCGTTTTCCGACTTTGCCATCGACCAGCTGTTCCCCATCGAAAGCATCGCCCGTCGCATACACGAAACGCGGCACGATAACCGATCGGAAATCCAGCATCAGGCTATTCGCAAAGGCCATTACCGACATGTAACTGCTCATCCCGCCAGCGGCACAGAGAAATGCCACCACCTTCTCTTCCCAGGCACTGCCAGTGAGTTCGACCATGTTCTTGGTGGCGGCACTGACATCATAATTGTAGACCGGCGTCGCCACCATGATTCCATCCGCTCTTTCGATCGTGGCACTCAATTTTTGGGCTGAAGGCTCGCTGTAGCAGGCATCCGCATCGCAAAGAGGCAGCTGAAGCTCATTGATGTCCAGCCACTCACAATCCGCCTTCGTTTTTTTCAGGGACTCCAACGCCATTTGTCCCATTCGCCGGCTGTTGCTATCGGGATTCCCGCTTGTGCTGATAACGAGATATTTTGCCATTCCCCGCTAATCTAAAAGCTCTTCAGGGCGTCGCCAATGGCCGTATTTCCCCGGTAAGTTCGACAATAACCGGGTAACCTTCCAGTTGGTTGGGAATGTCGCGATCCGCTTCCGGCGTCCGGCGCGCAAGCATGACCTTTAAACACGGAGTCTTTTGATCGTCGAGCACGCCAATGTAAACTCCAGTCACCCCAGGGACGGCAAGTAACTCCCGATCATGTGCCGCCAGCACGGCATTGATGTCACGCTTCGGAGTTGAGGATGGAGTTTGCGCCATTGTTGTGAGAACAAAAAATACTACCGCGCCGGGCAACAGGATGCACATGCGCATGTTCGATCTCATGGACTGTGACCATCGCATAAAAACAAAACGCCCGCTCGCGCGAACGAGCGGGCGTTGAAGCTGCCGAAAGACGGTTATTGACCAACCATCGTTGCGCCGAGGAAGCTTAGGACCTGATCTATCGGGTTAGCGATCGCGTCTGTGCTACTGCCGGCAAATAAAAGACCAACCGCGCGTGGATTTGTAGAGACATCTTCCACCATGAGGGAACCGGAATCGCCGCTATTCAGGAACGAACTGCCACGATTTGCGATGACAATCTGACCCGTAAAGGTCTTGGTAAACGCGGTGCCGCCGGCGCATTCATTATCGTAGGTGACGCTGATAGTTGCATTCAATCCCGAGACAGAGCTGTGCGTCAGGCCGGTTGTGCGGCCACTTTTCTTCACTGCCTGATTGATGGACGCGGCCATCGTTAGATGTGAGATCGTTCCTATTTCGAGAATCGCACCGTCTGTTCTCACCATGCCCGAAACAACCGCCGCGGTTGAGCAATCGACATTGCTGCTGGGCAGCGAATTTCGCTTTACCAAGGTGCCAACGGTTTGCGCGTTGCTTGCAGTGCAATTCACATCGATCAACCCCGGTTGAATAATTGGGTCCCCGTTCGTGGCGACGGTGCCGTTCCCGCCAGAAACAATATCCGATTCGAAGACGTGATAGTTACTCAGGATGTATTGCTTGCCACCAATCGAGACGAGTGAGCCAAGCGTTCCTCCGCAGCAGTAACCGTTTGCCAAATCCTTCGACCAGCCACCGGAGGTGCCGAGCTGAATCGGCGGCGTTTGAAGTGCGGTGTGACTTGTTCCGCCGCCGCCGTGGGGATTACCTTTCATCGCGCGAAACTTGTCCGTGAGTCGCACGTGCACGGCGGTGCCACGGACATTGGCGGGAAGATTGCGAATCACTTCTCCAGCGTTGCTGGCGTCGCGATCTATATAAACCGTCAAGGCCGGAGCGCTCGCGTTGTCGACGCCAACGGAGGTGCCAAGGACTTCGACCTGTTTCATCCACTCATCGGTCACCTCATCCTGGACCGCGATGGCCGCTCGGATGGCCGGGTGATTGTTGTCGAGTGGAGGGTCGGCTTGGGCGCTGAAAGGACGCAGCGACAGCAAGAGAGCTATCAGAACGGCAATTGATTTGAAAAGCGAAGAAACGAATGACCAGGAGGTGCGCATATAAGGCGGAGGTTGTAGCAAGATCTGGCCGGCCTTGCAACGCAAAAAGCGTGTTAATTTCGCCTCGGGACCCAAATCTCCCACTCTCTAAAGCGTTTTAACGAACGATCGGCGCCTGCTGCGAGCACAAGTCAGACTTTAGGGATTCCGCCGACGGACGGAAGCGACTGGCGAAACTTAAAGGCGGCCGCCGCGCAGCCCGCTCAGACCGGGTATCAGAAGTGCCAGGGCGAGGCAAATCACTGCCAGGCCAAGCGCGGTTCCAGAGGCAACGACATTCAGAATTGCCAGAAGAGCCAGCACCAGGGCGATGATGGCCAGAATGGGAGTCAAAGATAATCTCATGGTTCGGATCGTGATACCTGGTCTTGATTTTGCGGAAGGACTATGGGCCGGTTCGGATCTGGGGGTTGCGGCGTCCCCGCCGGACGTGATCCACTTGGCGTGGGCGACTCTGACACGGCGTTTCGCTTGGTCCAGGCACTACGCCTATCGGATGGACTTCGCGTTGTTCCCCAACCTTGCGGTGCCGCTTGAGTGGACGCGACCTTGTCTGCCGCGGGACTTGCTTGAGTTTGCGTCGCTTCGAGCTGGACCAAAGAATCATCCGGAACAACGATAAGATCGTTCCCGACCTGTAAGTCTGCGTCTGCCCTGACATAACACGTCACATGCGCTTTTTCGCCGCCAAAAATACCTTCGAGTTTGCCTCTGGCACCCTCGGAAATGGAGAAACCAATAATCTCTCCATCTCCACGATCGATCAGGACATCGCCGATTGAGCCTAGCAATCGGCCGCTTTGTGTCACCATCTTGCGCCCAATTATGTCGGAAACCCGTGGCAACGACTTGAGATCATCGGTATTCTCTTTAATCGCAGATCCGCGGATGGTGATTGCGTCGGGCCCAATAACATGCAGCGCTGATGCCGGAATGATGCGACGGGTTCCGCCACCAAAAATTGACTCGCCGCGGGCAACAACGAAACCGGCGACATGATGTCCCTCGCGGTCCACGATGATTTCCTTTATGTGGCCAAGCCGCTCTGCTGCATCCATGTCTACCACCGCCCTGCCGACCAATTGATTTGCTCGAATCATTGAATCCTCCCGATACTACACATTCTGCGCTTGTACATCGCAAGCGCGCGTCCCATTGACCGTGCCCGTTGCTGCCGACGCCATTCGGCGAATTTAATTCGGACACGCCTCGCGCAACCGCTCTTTTCCAATGACAGCCAGATTCAGCTCGTCCGTTCGGCGACGACCTCGAGCACCAAGGGCGTCACCATGCGCGAATTGGCATTCGCTTCAGCAGCGGCGAATTCCGAACGCACTTCTTTGACAAACTCCGCATCGACACGTCCCAAATCCTGGAGCCGGGCGGTGCCGCTCTCGATGAAGGCGGCAGGCCATTGCCACATGTAATCAGCCGGACTCACACAATAGATCCGCGGGATGGCCGAGCGAACAACAAATCCATGGGCGGACAGCAGCGGCAACAAATTCAAAGCCACGTCGGGGTCACCACCAGCCGAGCGCCAGCTTTCGCTCACCTCCTCGGCAAAACGCTCGAGTTTTGGCCGGCGTGGAGAAAAGCGCCACGTCAGGTAATGCCCGTACTCGTGAAAAATGGACAAACTCCCGACCGGCATGACGCCGGCGAGTTTCTTGATTAAAAGCCCCGGATCCGAAACGAACGACAAGACCCAGCGGCACCAGCTAAAGTCATAGGCGGCTTTTGGCAGATCGTCGGTCATCAAATCGACCTCGTGGATTCGAACCTGATCAAGCCCGCGTAAACGGCAGGCTTCCTGCATGACGCCGACGAATTTGCTGGAACGCTCGAGAGCAACTATTTCGCCAGTGGGTCCAACAATGTTTGCCAGGTCGATCGCGGCATAACCTGGCCCCGCCCCGAGGTCGAGCACTCGTTTTCCAACCGTAATTCCGGCATGTTGCCACAATTTCAAAACCACCGGGCGCCATACTCGGTGTTGTAATCCGAGCCGCTCCACTTCCTCGTCGTGGGTTCCCAAAATGTAATCGCGTTCGCCTGTCTCTTTCATAAACGTGCGCCGATTAAACGGCGAAACTCTAAAAGGAAGATCGCGCGCTTGGATGCGCAGCCCTGTTGTACTCCTCCATCGCTTTGGGCATTTCCGCTTCCAGCTGCTGAATGCGAGTACCATGGGATGGATGCGTGGAAAGAAATTCCGGCGGTTGCGCTCCTCCGGCGTTTTCCATTCGTTGCCAAAAACGAATGCTCTCATGCGGGTCGTATCCGGCGCGGGCCATATAGATCAATCCGATCTCATCCGCTTCGGATTCATGTTTACGACTGAATGGCATGAGCACGCCGAACTGCGCGCCGGCCCCTAGAGCGCCCATTATCACTCGCTGCCGATCGTAATCCATATCCGAGAGTGACATCGCCACGCCCGCCATTGCGGTTTGTGTCAGGTTCTGTTCCAGCACGCGTTGAGAACCGTGGCGCGAGGTCGCGTGTGCCATCTCGTGTCCGAGTACTGTCGCCAGCGCGGCCTCATTCTGCGTCACCGGTAGAATACCGCTGTAAACCACAATTTTGCCTCCTGGCAGGCAAAACGCATTTATTTGCGGGTCGCGAATCAAAGAAACCTGCCACTGGAAATCCGCACCCGCATTTCCTGTCGACCTGGCCAGGCGCGAAGCGACCTCTTTCACCATTTCCAAGTCGGAACCGGCGTCGATCGTTTGCGCTTGAGCGAGGACCTGACGGTAGCTTTGTAATCCAAGAGCCGCTTCCTGCTGGCTCGACATTCCCACATGACTCCGCCGGCCTGTCTCCGGATTAACGAACTTCTCTGAAGAGAAGTACTGATAGGCGAGAAATAGTCCCGCTAGTATCAGCGGCAACCATTTGATGTGTCTGCGTTCCACGGTGCTAAGGACCTCGGCGAAATTGCGTCGAAAATGGTTTCATGAGCAAGGCACTATTCCTCAAAGCGATAGTCGAACATCTCAATATCGACCTTGAACTTCTCCCCAATCAAACGGCGCGTTCTATCCGTATAATACTCGGTGTAGTGGCGAGGTCGCGGATTCGGCCTGGAGTGAGGTAAGATCGCATTGACACCGAGTTTGCCGGCGACAAAAGCCCAGTCCTCCGCCAGGCGCTCGAATCTTCCGATGAAATCGGCCAGGATTTTCCCGTTAGGGTCCACGAACCAATCAAGCTGGTAACGGTGAGGAGACGAGTGCACACAAGTGCTGCTGCTGAACTGAATCCAATCGACGAATTGCTCGAAGCTCATTTGCGTCCTCAATTCCAGCGCTTCCCGGCGTTCGTAGAGTGAAACCACCCGGTCCCATGGATTGCGGACGAACCCAAACTTGAAGTAGTTATCGAATTGCTGCCGGCCGATCTCTTTTCGCCGCTCCGGCGGCAAAATCGGATAAAGGCATTCCAGGATCCGATTTTTTCGTCCGCCCCGGACGGGCCAATAGCTCTCCATCAGCCTCTTGATTTCCCACAGGTTGAGATGAGGCCTGATTGGTTTCCCGAGGATAGCTCGAATACTGGTGGATCCGGTTTTGGGCACCTGAACAAAAATGCACTTATGTTGGTGCGAGATCATTAGCGTTGATTTGTCAGACTCCGATTCCCGCGTCTTGTGGAAAACGATAATAGCAATCCGGGATGAAGGCGATTGTTCTTACTTTTGATCGGAACCGGGCAATCACGGAGCACATGATGTTGCAATATGACCGCCTTTGGCCCGACCATCCATTTCGCTTTAGAATTCCCTACCAAGATCGGGCGGGCTCGAACTCCGATCGAAGGGAATATATCCTGGCACCGGGCGCCACTCCCGCCGAGATCCCAGCCGCGGTCTTGACGTTACTCGCCGATTTAGATGACGACGAATGGGTTTATTGGTGCTCTGACGATAAATATCCAATTCAGCTGGTGGTAACAAAAATTCGGGAGCTCATGACCGATTTGAACGATCGCTTCCATATGAGCGGCCTCTTATTCTGCCGCAGCCGCGTTACACTCGATCAACCGAAGCTCACGCTTTATCCGGGCGAGCGAAAAACGTCCTCGGGCGAAATTCTCCTCGAGCGCAAGAGTTGGTACCAAATTTGGATCCACCAGTTTCTCAAAGTGAAGGTGCTTCGCCATTTTTTTACGCAGATGCCTCGCCAACTTTCCTCCGCCAAGGCGATGGATGACTTGAAAAGCGAGATTCCGAAGCCAGACGAGTTCCACCTCTTTGTAACCAAGGAGAATTTCGCTGTTTTCGGTGAGAGCACACAGCGAGGTTCCATCACCAGAAATTGCCTCGAAAGCATCAGGCGGACAGATATCGAACTGCCGGATTGGTTCCGTCGATCCAATGGCCGGCGCGTGACCATCGGAGAGTTACCGGAGCCGCGAAGTTCGTGGGAAAAATGGAAGACGCGTCTGTTTCCATTGTGATGTACCTGGCCAAATTGTTCGGCTCCTCAGCCCGGCCAAAGTTCCAGGCCATGAATGCAATTACGGATGTCCTTCGAAATATTTACCTGCTTAATGGTCTCACCGGTCTCCAAGTCGTAGACCGATATGGTCGATGGGGAAGAACCACCGATAACCATCCGGTCGTTATAAATACACAGGCCGCGGGCGAAACTCTGGCGGGCGTGATCGTCGGGGATATCCGTGTGGGATAATTCGCCTGCATCAAACCTTGGCACGGCAAAGCTCCTTCGAATGCGATTGTTCGTGTCCGTCACAACCAGCCGATCCGATCCCGTGTCGTTGTAAATCAATCCATCTTTGAAGACCGCGGCGTTGTGGGTGCCACGAGGCAACGGAGCATACTCTCGCAGCGTTCCATCACGCAGCGCGAGAAGCGCTTCAATCCTGGTCCCTGAGATCATAATCGCGTCCCCGCTCCGGCTCACATTATTAATATGCAGACTACTGCTATCAGCTCCGATCGTTGGTCCCCCATCACTGTTTGGATCGAACGCTGTAACTGTAAACTTCGCTTCGGAGTTAGCCGCCCCGCGTACTCGGTCGAACAGACTTCTTTTCCCCGGCGGCCCCCGGGCGATCACGTGGCCGGAAATGAAGCGATCGGATAAAAGGTCAAACAGGAGAACGCTGTTCAGCTCTGTCGAGGTCAGGTAAAGAGTGTCGTCGACGATATCGATCTCGTGGCAACGTCTCAGATACCTGTTCGTGTAAGACTGCAATAATCGGAAATCACGGCTGTAGACGAATATCTCGTCGCTCGCGGCCAGATAAATTTTACCTTTATGGAAAGCGATCCCGCGTAGTCCGCGATCTCCTCCTCGCCCTTCCCAATCAATGTTACTGTCGTTCCAATCGATAACCTGCTGGATCTCCCCGGAATGGAGATCGACAATGTATACACCTCCATGACTTTCTCCCTGTCGGGCGGAACGAATAACCGAAGTCGTAATTACCTTTGGTAATGGGGGCATGGTCGCGCGCTCTAACTCTGTCGGCTCCAAGTCACAGACTAAGCCTGTCGCCAACTGTTTCCTGCCATTGGTGTAGCTCTTCCCTGGCGCGATCAACTACGGATGCCTGGCTTCTATTGTCCCAAAGGTTCTCCGCTTCAATAGGATCGTTTTTAAAATTGTATAGCTCGTTCATATCCTTATCCCGGAAACAAATCTTCCAGCCGTCTGCTGTCACTATCGCGCGCGTAGATTCATCGCAGGCGCGTTTAACGGCTCGCCGTGGGGCAAGGCTGGTTCCTTTTACTACCTTGGTTCGATTTGGAGACCACTCAATAAAAACGCTCTCCGGCGTCATAGCTTCCCCACGTAATAGGGAGACTCTGCTTATACCGGCGCATTGCACCGGTACTGGCCGGCCAAGAAGTTCCATTACGGTAGGCAAAAAATCGATATGACTTATCGGTTGTGCGATCCTGCTATTCCGCCGCTGGCCAGGCATTCGGACGAGGTAAGGCACCCGCACCGCTTCTTCAAACATGACCTCTTTTCCGAACAGATGATGTGCGCCCAGACTATCGCCGTGATCGCTCGTATGCATAACGATGGTATGATCGCTCAAGTCGAAGCGCTCCAGACAGGAAAGAATTGCTCCAATGCTTTGATCGACCATCGTGATCAGGCCAAAGTAGCGCTGTTTCATTTCACGATATTCTTCCTGGGTAATTCCAAAGAACAAAAGTTTCCGTAATCGGGCGCGATCGAGCACCGCTTCCGCTTCCTGCCATTGCCGCATTAATCGATAGCGAAGCGGAATCCGGTCACCCGCCGGCATTCGTGCAGTAGCATCGAGCTCGATCTCTTCCAGCGAATGCTCGTTATTCAACGGCCCATTGTAAGGCGAATGAGGTTCGACAAACGAAATGAAGAGGACGAATGGATCTCGCTGATGCTTCTGGATGAAATCGCAAGCATATCGT
Source organism: Chthoniobacterales bacterium (assembly GCA_036498205.1). Taxonomy (GTDB): domain Bacteria; phylum Verrucomicrobiota; class Verrucomicrobiia; order Chthoniobacterales; family UBA10450; genus AV69. The sequence goes on from DASXIC010000021.1 coordinate 34,715, forward strand.
TCCAGGAATTGCGGTTTCGAGACGGCCAATGGTAATTCGCTGACCGCCCGCTCAGAAAAGGTCTCGTGCGGTTTGTCCGCCGGGTAGCCTAACGAAAGCAGGAAACGGCTATAGTCGCTCACTCCCTCAGTCGAAATCCAATCACGAAAGCCGCGTTGCCGCTGGGCCTCGTCACCCAGTTGCCATTTGCCCATGTAGCCTGGGTGATAATCCTCATCTTCCAGCAACTCAGCAAAGGTACGATGGCGACGATCAAGCGGCACGCCATTCCTGGTGCAACCATGACGATGCGGCCACATCCCGGTGAATAAGGACGCCCGCGAAGGGGTGCAGAGTGGCTGTGTCACATAAGCCCGCTCGAAAATGATGGATTCGGACGCGAGTTTGTTCAGGCAGGGTGCGTGGACGACTGTATTTCCGTAACAGGCCATCGTATCCGCCCTTTGCTGGTCGGTAAGAAAGACGATGAGATTGGGTTTGGGCATGACCGAACCTGGACGGAGCAAGGAAGCTAATGTGCGGAATCAGTTCGTAAAGTCATGCTGCCGTTTCGGCGTGACAATCCGCGCTAAAGCTGAAAGATCGCGGCCATGATAATTAATAAGAACCTTGGGATGCTTATGCTCGCGATTTTTCTCATCGTTTACGGTGTCGCCACGGCCTTTATGCTGAATATCCCTGTTGTACTCCTTGGCATACTCGCTTTGATTGCCGGCGTCTTGATTCTCATCGGCAGGTAGTTAAACGGTAACTAACAGGCTTGGCCGGTCGGGTTGCGACTAAAGCACGCCAACGGCGCGCGAGATCAGCACCACCACGATACTCAATGAAATCGCAATCTGTACCATAGCCACCAATTTCGCCCAGCGAGCTAAAATCGGCGCGTCTGTCGGCCCGAAGGTGGAGCTGGTGGTAAAGGCAATAAAGAGATAGTCGACGAACCCTGGCCGCCATCCTTCGCATTCGAAACGCGCACGTTCCTGCTTCTCTATCTGCATCTGCGGAAAGACAAAGCTGCGACTTCCGAAAGCGCGCGCCGCCGCCCGGGCGGTGGGGCCGCCCCCATCCAGCCGCCAGTACCAAAGGGCAAAAACAAGGACATTGGTCAACCAGAGCTCTGCGCCGGAGCGCAACAAGCTGATGGGCGACTCCTTTTTGCTGGGCAAGGTAATCACCAGCAGCACCACCGAGCCGATCAATGCGATAGTAATGATGCTTCCCGTGACGAGGCCAAGAGCACGGTTAAGCGAAGCTCGGCCCGTACGATGCGCGAATACGGTCGGAACGAGCAATAAGAATATCAGGGCCGGCAATAACCA
>DASXIC010000022.1:0-30298 GCA_036498205.1 Chthoniobacterales bacterium
GTTAAGCAACGCGGTTTCAACGAGATCGTCCGCATGGTGGCCGAGAAAAATGGTGCGCCAACGTCTTCGCCGGGCAACATCAACAAAAAATGCGAAGCGAGCCGCTCGAGCGGCAGTTTCGATTGACAGTTTCAATCGCGCAGCAAGGGCGCGGACATCAGTCGAGCCAATCTCGCAATCGAAACCAAGTTTGGCCCCTAAAATCTCGACAAATCTCGCGTCGGCTCTTGATGCGCGGCGCAGTTGATGATCGAGATGGCAAATGAGCAAATTGCGGTAGCCTCGTGCATGCAGCAGATGGAGCAGGACGACCGAGTCGCGACCACCGGAGACGGCGACGAGATATGGTCGTTCGGGAGCAAATCGGTCGCACAATTCAGGACTAAGGTGAGCGACTTTGGATTTGGCCATAAAAGGAGGAAGGTCAGCGAGGCGCGGGAGGTCAAGGAATTGTAACAAACAATCGGGTTTGAGGGGCTTGACAATTGAATGAACGTTCATTCATTACTCCGCCCCTCACATGTCTTCCCTTCGTTCCCACGATTCCCCGACCGACCGTCGTGAACAAATCATGCGCGCTGCCATGGTCTGCTTCGCCAAACATGGCTTTCACCAGACCAGCATGCACGATATCAGCGGCCAGGCGGGGATCAGTGTCGGCCTCATTTACCGCTACTTTGAAAACAAGGAGGCCGTCATTTCGGCAATGGCCGATGCACATAAGGCGGAAATTCAGGCACTTCTGGAGCGGGCCCGGCTGGCGCCAAGCCTGCTGGAGGCGCTTGAGCTCTTTTTCACAGCCCATTGTTGCTCCGATGAACGGCAGATCGAATGCGCCTTTGTCGTGGACCTGTTTGCCGAGGCGTCGCGAAACCCTCCGATGGCGCAGCTTGTTCGCGATGTGTTGGAATCGGTCATCGGCGGCGTAACGGAGCTAATCGCGCAATCCCCTGAGATGCGCGAGGTCCGGCAGGAAATGGAGCCACGGCAGTTGGCCGAGCTCATATTTGCGGCCGCCAGGGGCCAATTGATGCGGGACGCAGTCGACGTGCCCGAGACGTCGGATGCAGAGCGACGAGAGCGACAAATAGAGTTGGTCCGCAGCTTGTGGAGGCTCTTGTTCAAGAAGGAGAGCGAGTCAATTTATGCATGACGTGGCCAAACCTGAGACTCTCAAAAGCAAAGTGAAATCGAATCGCAGAACAATTTGGACAGCCGTTGCGGGGGTCGTGGCTGTGATCGTTTTGCTCGTCCTGATCAAAGGACTGCAGATCACCACGATGATGAAGATGCCGCACCAAATGCCACCGACGACGGTGTCGAGCGCGGTGGTGAAGGAGGAAGATTGGCCGCCGGTGTTTTCGGCCGTTGGATCTGTCTCAGCGGTCCAAGGTGCGGTAGTTTCGAGTGAACTGGACGGCACGGTTGCCGAAATCAAATTCCAAAACGGCGGTGTAGCCAAACCGGGTGATGTGCTTGTCCGACTGGATGCGTCAGCCGAAGAGGCGCAGTTGCGCACCGCCGACGCCGACTTGGCACTGGCTGGCGCGGATTTGCAGCGCTCGCGTGACTTGGCCGCACGCAAGGTAATTTCACAGGCGGAGCAAGACGCTGCGGAGTCAAAGGTCAACCGCCTGAAGGCCGTTGTAGATCAAATGCACTCGATGATTTCGAAAAAGGAGGTTCGCGCTCCTTTCGCCGGGCAGCTGGGAATTCGACAGGTGAACGTCGGGCAAATGATTAAATCTGGCGCGCAAGTCGTATCCTTGCAGGCGCTGGATCCCGTATACGTCGATTTTGCCCTGCCACAACAATACTTGGGCAAACTATCGCAAGGCTTGGAGGTGCGAGTGCACACCGACGCTTTGCCCGGCAAAGAATTTAAAGGACAACTTACGGCAATTAATTCAATGGTCGACGCAATCACTCGAAACGTGGCGCTGCAAGCTACATTTGAAAATCCCGATCGCACCCTGAGGCCGGGAATGTTCGCGAGAGTGGAAGTCGAGCTGCCCGAGAAACACAAGACGCTGGTCATTCCAGGCTCGGCCGTTTCTTATGCGCCGTTTGGCGATTCGGTTTTCGTAATTGAAAAGAAGAAAGACGAGAAAACGGGGAAAGAATCGCAAACGATTCGACAGCAATTTGTGCGCGTAGGCGAGGCGCGCGGCGATTTCGTGGCGATCACGGAAGGATTGAAAGGCGGAGAGACGGTCGTGAGCACGGGCGTTTTTAAATTGCGCAATGGAATGCCGGTGACGATCAGCAACGATCTCGCCCCCAAGCCGCAGTTAAATCCAACTCCGGTGGATTCGTAGGCAAGCTGGAGATGAAATCGTTTACCGATCTTTTCATTCGCCGGCCGGTCCTGGCGATGGTCGTCAGCTTCCTCATTCTCATCGCCGGGGCAAAGGCTGTGCTGCCGATCTTGTTTCCGAGTTTGCAGGGACTTGGCGGATTGAGTGTTCGCCAATATCCGCGCAGTGATATTGCCTCGATTACCATCACCACAGTTTACGTCGGCGCCGATGCGGACTTGATCCGGGGATTCATCACGACGCCGCTCGAGCGCGCGATCGCGGCGGCGGATGGGATCGATTACATCCAATCGCAAAGCCAGCAGAGTGTTTCCACCATCACAGTCCGCCTGAAATTAAACTACGACGCTAACAAGGCGTTGTCCGACATCAGCTCGAAGGTGGACGCAATCCGGCGCGATCTACCGCCCGAATCGGAAATTCCGGTGATCGCAATCCAGACGGCCGATTCCCAATTCGCTTCTGCCTATCTCAGTTTCACATCGAACATTCTTCAGCCGAACGAAGTCACAGATTATCTCGTCCGGTTAGTTCAACCGCGTCTGACCGCTGTCGGCGGAGTACAGAAAGCGGACATTCTCGGTGGCCGCACCTTTGCCATGCGGATCTGGATGAAGCCCGAACGGATGGCGGCGCTAAATGTCAGCCCGGCCGAGGTTCGGAACGCATTGACTCGAAATAATTATCTGGCTGCGGTTGGCAGCACCAAGGGTTCACTCCTGCAGGTCAATCTGACTGCCAACACCGATTTACACACCGCGGACCAATTTAGACAGCTGGTCGTCCGGCAGGATAAGGGCACGCTGGTGCGCTTGGGCGACATCGCCGACGTTGAGCTCGGCGCAGAAGACTACAATACCGAGGTCCGTTTCTCCGGGCAAAAAGCCGTCTTCATGGGCATTTGGGTGCTGCCCAACGCAAATTCCGTCGACGTCGTCAAGCGCGTGCGCGTGGAATTGGAGCAGATCAAGAAAGAACTCCCGAGCGGTATGACGGCGGAGATGGCGTATGACGCGACGGCCTACATCAACGACGCCATCCATGAAGTGGTAAAAACGCTGCTCGATACGCTGCTCATCGTAGTCGTCGTAATCTTTCTCTTCCTCGGTTCGTTTCGGTCTGTCCTTATCCCTGTCGTCGCGATTCCGATTTCGCTCATCGGCGCGCTGTTTCTCATGCAGCTGTTTGGTTTTAGCCTCAATCTGCTCACGCTGCTGGCGATCGTGCTCTCGGTCGGGTTGGTGGTGGACGACGCCATCGTGGTGGTTGAAAACGTCGAGCGTCACATGCGCGAAGGATTATCGCGCATGAATGCCGCGCTTGTTGGGGCGCGCGAACTAATCGGCCCGATCATTGCCATGACGATTACGCTCGCCGCCGTTTACACTCCGATTGCCTTGCAAGGCGGATTGACCGGCGCGCTTTTCCGCGAATTCGCGCTCACGCTGGCTGGTGCGGTGTTCATCTCCGGTGTGGTGGCGCTGGTCCTCTCGCCGATGATGTCAGCGCATTTGCTGCGAGCCGAACAAGGCGATCATGGATTCAGCGGGATTGTTAATAGGACCTTCGATCGCTTCCGCGACTGGTACGGCAATCATCTCGATCGTACCCTTAATGCGCGTCCGGCGGTTTATATCGTTTGGGGCGGCATCTCGCTGATCGCAATCTTCATGTTCCTGGCCATTCCAAAGGTTGCGACGAAAGAATTGGCACCAAAGGAAGATCAGGGGGTGATTTTTGGAATCATTACCGCCCCGGCGAACGCCACTATCGATGATACGATTCGTTATGCCGATGCCGCTGGCAAAGTTTTCACAGACATTCCCGATACGCGGTTCACGTTCCAGATCACATCTCCCAGCAACGGCTTCGGTGGAATGGTGTTGAAACCGTGGGGCACGCGCAAGACGCCCACGAAAGATTACCTGCCGGCAGTGCAACAAAAGCTCGGGGGCATTCCGGGAATCCAAATGTTCCCAATTATGCCGGAAGCGCTTCCTGGCAGTGACAATTTCCCTGTCAGTTTCGTCATCGCCTCCACCGCCAGCCAGGAACGCATCCTGGAGTTGGCCCAGCAAATTTTCCTGAAGGCGATGCAGGCGCACATTTTTCAGTTCGGGGACATCGATACGAAGATCGACCAACCACAAGCCCAGATCGTTTTCGATCACGATAAAGCCTCCACCATGGGACTTGATATGCAGCAAGTCGGCGCTGATCTCTCGGCCAGCATCGGCGGCAACTTCGTTAACCGGTTCAACATGGACGGACTGAGTTACAAGGTCATTCCGCAAATCAAACGGGTCGATCGGTTGAATCCGGAACAACTAAAAAGCATTTACGTGACCGGGCCGAACAATCAGCTCATACCGCTGAGCACGATCGCTTCCCTCAAGCACAGTACGGTCGCCCGCTCGCTCAATCGGATGCAGCAACTCAACGCAGTGACCATCAGTGGCGTCCCGGTTGGTTCGGTCGACAGCGCGTTGAAATTCCTTGAGGACGAAGCGCACAAGATTATGCCGGCCGGTTATGTCATCGATTACACCGGCGGTTCACGCCAGCTTAGACTTGAAGGAAGTAAGTTCGGTGCGGTCTTTGCCCTCGCCATTGTCCTGATTTTTCTCGTCCTGGCGGCCCAATTCAACAGTTTCCGCGACCCGTTCATTATTCTTTTCGGATCAGTCCCGCTCGCGCTTTTCGGCGCGGGTATTTTCATGTTTCTAAAGATGCCGTTCGGAAAATTCTTTACCGATTCCTGGACGACTTCATTCAACATTTACTCGCAAGTTGGACTCGTCACTCTTGTTGGTCTCGTCTCGAAAAACGGAATTCTAATTGTCCAATTCGCCAACGAGTTGCAGCGACAAGGTCAGGATAAACTGGCCGCCGTCGCGCAAGCTGCCCGGATTCGTTTGCGACCGATCATGATGACAAGCGTGGCGACGGTCGCCGGTCACTTTCCATTGACGCTGGTAACCGGTGCGGGCGCTGCGGCAAGAAACTCGATCGGTTTGGTCCTGGTGGGTGGCATGACCATTGGAACGATTTTCACGCTGTTTATCGTGCCCTCGCTCTACATGCTGATCGCAAAAGAACATCGCGAAAAATCGTTGCGCGCCACAGAGGAAGAACCGGCGCCGGACGAAATCGCTCCCACACCGGAATTCGCGCTCGCGCGAGACGGCAACGGGAACGGCTGGAAGAAGGCGTGAACGAACCGGAACTGGTCGCCAGGGAGCCGCATTTACAAGCGCCCCGTCGTCGACCGCGACCGGTGGTGCGCTGGAGCAACTAAGCAGCTTGTTTAATCATTGGGCGATTGGGTCAATCGCCCCTACCCACACAATGTTTCAGGTAGGGGCGGTTCACCGAACCGCCGTCGGCCATGCTACCGTCATCCTTTATGCGGTTGTTCAATCTCGGTTCGCTCGATGCAGACCGCATATTCATCCGGCTCAACAGCATCAGCGCCGAATTTTCGCGCGTATACCTGGGTGAACTCAGCGCCAAAGAGAAGAATTTGCGAGGAATAGTAAATCCAGAGTAGCAACGTGATCAGAGAGCTTGCTGCTCCATAGGCCGAACTCGCCGCTCCACTTCCCAGATAAAGGCCGAGGGCCCATTTCCCGATCACAAACAAAATCGCGGTCAGGGCGGATCCGACCCAAACGTCGCGCCATTTCACTTTCACATCAGGCAGGAACTTGAAGATCATCGCGAAGACGAAAACGACGATGCAAATATCGAAAATCAGATATACCCCCACGGCAAGAGTAAGACCACCAGGCAAATGAGCCTGAACATAATGGCTGAATCCTTTGAGCAGACCTTCGATCACTAACGATACCAGCAGCAAAAAACAAACGCCGGCCACCATGGTAAAGGAAAGAAAACGGGCTCGAATGAATCCTTTAATACCCAGACCGGGTTTCGCCTTAACCCCCCATATCGTATTCAGTGCATCCTGCAATTGGCCAAAAACGCCGCTGGCACCGAAGAGAGCCAGTGCTACTCCGATAATCGTCGCCACAGTGCTTTTGTGCGGTTGTGCTGCTTTTTGAGCGATCTGCTGCACCACATCGAGCGCGCTGCGATCGAGGAAATAACCCATTTGCTCGGTAACGCGGTTCCAGGCGCCAGATGAATCGCGAAATAGAACGCCGACAATCGCAAGCAACAGCAGAATTAGCGGTGCAAGCGAAAAGACCGTGTAATAGGCGAGTGCTGCTCCCAGTTGCGGCGCTTTATCTTCAAGCCACTCGCTAAAAGTCTGCTTGAAGAGCGGAATGACATCCGCCCAAGTAAATTTCGCCCCGGTGTTTGTTGCCATTGCTCATTGAAACATCGCATCGCGCGTCGTCCCGGGATGGATAACGGGTCGCGATCCCCCGCACCTTGAGAATATTTTACCGCCGCTTCAGTTCCCTCCGCGGAGGATGCGTGCCTGCCGATTATTTTCTGTTGGAATTTGCATTCCGAGCGTCTTCACCAGAAACGCCCAACGATCGCCGATTTCATCAATGATCTTCGTTGTCGGCTTCCCCGCCCCATGCCCCGCTTTTGTTTCGATTCGAATCAGGACCGGCTTATCGCATCCTTGCGCGGTTTGCAGCGTGGCGGCGAACTTAAAGCTATGCGCGGGCACGACTCGATCGTCGTGATCGGCCGTTGTAATAAGAGTCGGCGGATAACAGCAGCCCTGCCGAATGTGTTGCAGCGGCGAATAGGCATAGATGAATGGAAAATCATTTGTATCATCCGAGCTTCCGTAATCGCTCGCCCAAGCCCAGCCAATGGTGAATTTCTGGAATCGTAACATGTCCATTACACCAACTGAAGGCAGCGCGGCCCCATAAAGATCGGGGCGCTGGGTTAGGCACGCGCCAACGAGCAACCCGCCGTTGCTTCCACCGCCGATACTAAGTTTCGGGGTGCTGGTATACTTCTGCGCAATCAGGTATTCCGCCCCGGCGATGAAATCATCGAATACGTTTTGCTTAACGTGTTTCTCGCCAGCCTCGTGCCACTTTTCTCCGTACTCACCTCCACCGCGCAAATTGGCCACCGCGTAAACGCCGCCCATTTCCATCCAGTCCAGGAGCGCCGGATTAAACGACGGGGTGAGCGAGATATCGAATCCGCCATAACCGTAGAGATAGGTCGCATTTTGACCAGTGCGCTGCATCCCTTTCCTGTAGGAGATGAACATCGGTATACGCGTCCCATCGGCGCTGTTGTAGAAAACCTGCTCGGTGGCGTAATCGTCCGGGCTAAATTTTAGCTGCGGCTTGAAAAGCGGTTCGCTCGCGCGTTTGTCGAAATCATAACGAAAAATAGTGGTTGGGGTCGTGTAACTGGTAAATGAATAGAACGTCTCGCGATCGTGGCGTTTCCCGGGAAACCCGTCCGCTGATCCAAGACCTGGCAACGCAATTTCGCCGTCGGCTATTCCATCTAGCTTGAACAGTTTCACCAGGCTGTGAGCGTCATGCAAATAATCGGCGACGAAGCGGTCGCCGACCAAAGTCACGCTTTCGAGCTTGTCAGGCGATTGCGGCACAATCTCGCGCGGATTTGCAGGCAAAGGCTTGGCGCTGTCCACCGCCACAATGCGCCCAAGTGGCGCGTCCAGATCAGTCAGGAAAAATAAGACCGAGCCTTCGTTGTCGATAAATTGCCAGGCCGCATCTCCATTCGGCAACAGCTCGACCACCTTTGCATCGGGCGGTCCCAGCTCCTTGCAGAATATGCGCTTCTTCGGATCCGTTCCTTTGCTGACAGTAATGATGAGATAACGTCCATCATCCGTGACCTGACCGTTGAAGAGCCACTCTTTTTGGTCCGGCCGTTCGTAGATGAGGACGTCAGCTGACTGGGGCGCGCCAAGCTTGTGAAAAAACAGCTTTTGATTGTATACCTGCGAACGCAGTTGGTTCTTCTCCTCCGGTTGATCGTAGCGGCAGTAGAAAAACCCGGAGCCGTCCTTCTTCCACGAGGCGCCAGAGAACTTCACCCATTTGAGCTCATCTTCGCGATCTTTGCCGGTATCGATCTCCCGCACTTTCCACGTTTGCCAATCGGAGCCAGATGCGGCCAATCCATAGGCCATCAACTTAGCGTCGTCGGAAACAGCCAAACCTCCCAGGGCGATCGTACCATCCTTGGCCAGCGTGTTCGGATCGAGCAGTTCGCGCGGTTTATCGCGCAAATTATTCGCGACAAAGAGCACGCTCTGGTTCTGCAGCCCCGAATTGCGGGAAACGAAATAACGGTCTTTTTCTTTGAACGGAACACCGAATTTCTCGTAATCCCATAACTCGGTAATTCGCTTCTTGATCGCGTCTCTCTCTGGAATTTTATTCAGGAAATCAAAGGTCACCTTGTTCTCGGCATCGATCCAAGCGCGCGATTCCGGCGAATCGGGATCCTCCAGCCAGCGATAAGGGTCTGCTACCTTCACGCCGTGGTAATCATCCATCTGATCGGCTTTCCGTGCGTTCGGGTATGAAAATGCAGCCTCTTCTTTTGCGAACGCAGTCCAGATAAAGGCAGTGGCGACGAGAACGAGCGCGAATTGTTTCATAAAGCGAAGGGCACGGTATCGATGCGGTCCTCGAAGTCGAGCACGCACGCCTATGCCGCGGAAAACATGTGCCTCTTCAGGTCCAATTCCGCCCTGTTCCGCGAGTAAAAATTGACCGCGCCGCCGCCTTAGTTCTTCGTCTTCGTTTTTCTGAATTGCACTGCCGCGCGGTAAGCATCGATTTCGTCGTTGCGACTAAACCAGCTAAAAGTCCGGCTGCGAACCCGGCCCCGCCTGTCCCGATATGAAACTTGATAAAAACGCCTTTCCGGATAACGGAACACTCCTACCACCGGCTCGGTCAATTTAAGGGCAGTTAACAAGCGGCGCGGAATGCTCTTTTTCCGTTTGTTGGGCAGTTGGCGCAGCAATCGATCCCGATATCGCATCGCTTTGTCAAAACTGCTTTTTGAGTGCCCGGCAAAGTGTTTGCTGAATTCGGTCTTGTTTCTCGTCACAGACACCTGATAACCGCTTGGCAAGAGCCGGATGTTTTTAAATTCCTTGTAAGGTCGTTTTCGGTTCATATTTCGGTCTGCACCATCATTCTTCCAGAGACCACGACGCTGAAACGAAAATATTCGACAGCGTTCGTTCGCAGCGGCGCTCTGTAGGGCTTTGGTTGCGAATATCGCTACTTCGTCCGCCTCCGCGAGCCCGATGTCAAAAAAGTTCTCTTCGGTTGAACACCGATTCTTTCGATCTTGTTTCTTATTTCTTACTTCAGCACCGTTTTTATTGCGATTTTCGATTGAAATTATCCTTCTAATTTTTCGATCTTTCTCTAAGCTCCGCTTCCATGGCTTCCAAACTGATCACTCTATTGTCGTTAATCGCTTTCGCAGGCGTCTGCGCAATAAACGCTCAATCGCCTGCGCCTAGTACGTCGCCTGGCGCATCCTCTTCTCCGGCCAAACACCGCAAGAAGGTGGGGACCAGTCCCTCACCGGTAGCCGAAAACTCTGCCTCGCCATCGCCAAGTAAAGCTCGCTCTCATAAGAAAGCCGAGGCGAGCCCGTCATGGAGTCCTGCCAACACAGCCGCGCCTTCGCCGGCCGAACATCGCACCCGCAAAAAGGCGGCGGCTGCGTCATCGGCCACGCCTGCCGCGTCCGCTACTCCTGGAAATCCAATTTCCGCAATTGGTTCCCTCTTCAAGCCGAAGACCAGTCCAACACCTGGCACAACAACAAAAGCATCGACCGCTGCAACTAACGCAACACCCGCCCCCGGCGGAGGGCATGGTCTCGTTTGGGTCAACACCGACAGTCATGTTTACCATAAGGAAGGCTCTCGCTTTTACGGTAAGACAAAGAAGGGCAAATACACGACCGAAGCCGATGCCCAAAAGGAAGGGGATCGCGAGGCGAAACAAGGAGAATAAATAAACGAGGCCGAGCAGGTTTTGGAACGCCCTTGCCTGATAGCAGGGGCGTTTCTATTTATCCAAAGGCTCGTCCTCCGCGCCGGCAAACTCGACCATCGTGCTCGCTGCCATTACGCACTAATTATCGCGCTCCGTTTTGTGCTTTCGGTTTGCCGCTTTCGGCTTTTGTTCTCTCCATGCGCGCAATGGTGCTGCCAGAACAAAAACCTGTCAGCGAATCAGCGTTAATATTGCGGGAGAAAGAGGACCCGGTCGCCGGGAGCGGCGAAGTAAGGCTCAAAGTAAATGTTTGCGCGGTGTGCCGAACGGACATTCACATTATTGAGGGCGATCTGCCGTTGCACCGGAACCCGGTGATCCCCGGTCACCAGATCGTCGGGCGGATTGACCAGGTTGGGCCGAACGTCACACGATTTCGGTTGGGACAGCGAATTGGTGTGGCCTGGCTTCGCCATGTCGATGGTTCCTGCCGCTTTTGTCAGCGTGGAAGTGAGAATCTTTGCCCGAATTCACATTACACTGGCTACGACGCAGACGGAGGTTATGCCGACTACGCTCTCGTTCCGCAGGATTTTGCTTACGAATTACCCGAGGATTTCAATGACGAACATGTTGCACCTCTTCTTTGCGGCGGACTGATCGGCTACCGGGCGCTTGAGAAAGCAGCCGTGCCCGAAAAGGGCCGTTTACTCCTGGTCGGCTTCGGCAGTTCCGCTCATATTGTTTTACAGATCGCTCTCCATCGAAGCTATCAGGTTTATGTAGTCACTCGGAACGAAAATCATATCTCCCGCGCGCGGCAACTCGGTGCCGCGTGGGCGGGCGCAGATTTCCGCGATCTGCCCGAGAAAGTAGATTCGGCTATTCTCTTTGCTCCGTCAGGCCGACTTGTACCACCGACGCTGGCAGCCATTGATCGAGGAGGAATCTGCTCCATTGCCGGTATCCATCTGACTGAAATTCCCAGTCTTAATTACGATCGGCACCTTTATCAGGAACGGCAGTTACGCAGCGTCACGGCCAATACGCGCGCCGATGCGCGCGCACTGCTGGCAGAAGCGACAGCGATAAAACTTGAAACCCAAATTACCATCTACGATTTAGCCGATGCGAACCGTGCGTTGTACGAAATGAAACAAAGCGCGGTAGACGGCACCCCTGTGCTTGTAGTTGCCGATAGCTAGATTCGCCGGACCGCATCCTGCGAGCGTTCCATCGCCGATGCCTAACCCGGCCCCTTGTTCTCCATCTCCATTAATTTCGGTCCAAGCTTGTCATTTGCGTGAGCGGACGATTTGATCAGTAACGCGCAAAAGGAAACGGCGATTGCCAGAACAACCAGGCCGATCGCAAAATGATGGGCACGCATTCGCTTCCACCGCGGCGCGAATCCAAGCAGGCCAAGTAAACTCAAGACGACGATGACGGCGTCAAAGCTTGCTCTCTGCCAATAGCTGCCCCCTAGATGCAGCCACATCCCGAATTCATCGAAGGTCAGTCCCATTCCCACACCGTAAAGGACTGCGCACATGCTTCGCTGCGTTGGATTCAGAGGGGCGAAGAGCAAGACTCCGGCGATAGTCGACAACAGAAAGATGCCGTAATTAAGATGGTGCACGTGCGTCCCGCCGAGATGCAGGAAAAAATCGGGAATCTTCCGCATCATGATCAGGATGACGAGGGTCCGGGACGCAATAAATGTCAGTAGAAATGCAATGAAGGTCAGTCGAGCCAGGTGGCGGGGACGCGAAGAGGAAATATCGATCATATGCTTTTTGCTATTCCCGGTCTCAACAAGCGGTAACACACATCGATAGCGCTCCTTTGTTAGCGGCGCTTTGCTTTAGTTCCCGTTACCTTTCGTCCCCAAATCCATCACATTCCAGATTGGATGGAGCTCCCATGCGGTTCGCCGCCACGGATGGCCAAGCCCCACCGCATCTACTCCGGTGATAGCGGGACCGACTTCCGCCCGGCTGCTGTGCGCATCGTCCCACATCATCAAGCCGGTTACCGAAATTCGGTGCGGCGGATGACCGGTAGATTGCGCAGTATTGTTCTCGAGCCGAATGTAAGCGGCCAGATCTTGTAACCGGGTCCCTTGCCGGTAGAGATCCGCTTCTGTCCGTGGTGTAACCTCGCAAATAATCGCAGTGGGATCGCCTACTTGAGGGGCATGTTCCAACGGTTCTTCCAGCAGTTCCAAATGCCAGTCATGATAGTAAGGATCTCCGCAGTTGGTCGATTCCGGCGGCCCGGGATAAACCCAAACCAGCCAGCCAATCACGGTAAAAACCCGTTTCTCGGCACCCAAAAGCTTCGTCTTCTGCTCAGCGCTCAATTCCCCGCGATGTCTTGCTCCGCGTAAACATTCTTCATCGAGTTTGTGCACCAGTTGGAGGAACGATTTTAGGTCTAAGGTCTGCGACCTGGCACCGGGCACTGGATCGCGGTTCTTGCTTAGATTGCGCTCCGCTTCGGGGGCGCCCTTCGCGCTCCCCGCTGCTTTGACAAGACAACTCCAGCCCGAAACGTCGATATCGCGCAGCTCCGTATCCCAGGGCTCGCCTTCCGTGGTCGCGCACAGGCCAAAGATCCCACAAACGATGAGCGTAATCTTCCTGAGCATTGCTGTCTCTTAACAGCAATTTTCCTCTCCCGCCAACCGGGCGATGGTGAAACTTTTTCCACTTTCCAGAACAACAGTTTCAGGCTTTCGTTAGCACCCATGCGTGAGTTCTCTCGGTTTTTTGTCCTGTTGTTTTCAGTTGCTTTTTCAATTCCATGTCTGGTTTCTGCCCAGAAATTACCGGAAACGACCCGCCTGCTGCGTTTCCCGACTACTAACGGAACTCAGATCGTCTTCTGTTATGCAGGAGAACTTTATTCTGTCGGTAAAGAAGGTGGCACCGCACGCCGTTTGAGCAGCGGGGCCGGCTACAGCTCGTTTCCGCATTTTTCACCTGACGGGACGCAGCTTGCCTTTACTTCGCAATACGACGGCAATACCGAAGTTTACGTTATGCCTGCCGAAGGCGGAGCGCCGAAACGCCTCACCACCTCGGCGACTTTGGGGCGCGACGATATCTCCGATCGAATGGGGCCTAACAACCTGGTCATGACCTGGGAAAACACGAAACCGCTGATCGTGTTCCGGTCCCGGATGCGCTCGTTCAATGATTTCATCGGTCAACTCTTCACCGTCGCCCCCGATGCCGAGTTGCCACAGCAATTGCCAGTGCCGCGAGGCGGCTTCGCCTCCTTCTCGCCTGATGATTCCAAAATGGTGTTCAACCGCGTCTTTCGCGAATTCCGCACCTGGAAACATTATCGCGGCGGAATGGCAGACGACATTTGGCTTTACGATTTCAAGACCGGCACCTCGGAAAACCTGACCAACAACCCGGCGCAGGATATCTGCCCGATGTGGGGCCCCGACAACAAAATCTATTTCATTTCCGATCGAGATGGTCGGATGAACCTTTTCTCGATCGACCTGAGGAGCAAGGAAACAAAGCAACTGACGAACTTTAAAGATTTCGACATCAAATTTCCTTCTATTGGCAAGGACGCGATTGTTTTCGAGGAAGCGGGTTATATCTGGCGCTACGACCTGGCCAGCGGACAAGCGACACCGGTACCAATCCAAATCCGAGAGGATTTTGCTTCCGGTCGCTCCGCCTTCGTTGATGCCTCGAAACATGTCCAAAGCGTGAATCTCGCCCCCGACGGTCAACGGGCCATCGTCGTCGCGCGGGGCGATCTATTCTCCGTGCCGGCCAGGGAAGGGACCGCCCGCAACTTAACGAAAACGTCCAACGCGCATGAGCGGGACGCAGTCTGGTCGCCGGACGGAAAATGGATAGCCTACAACTCGGACGCGACCGGAGAAAACGAGCTCTACGTTCGATCGCAGGATGGCAAAGGGCAACCGACACAGGTGACGAGCGGGGCCGATACCTACTACTATCGCCCAATCTGGTCGCCCGATAGCAAGAAGCTGCTCTGGGCCGACCGTTTGCAAAGGTTACGCTACGTTGACGTCGCTACCAAGTCCGTCGTCCAGGTCGACCAGGATAAAGAGGGCGAGATTCAATCTTATGATTGGTCGCCTGATAGCCAATGGATTGCCTGGTCGCGTCCGGAAGAGAACGATATGTTAAGGGTCTATCTTTTCTCCGCCAACAACAAACAGGCGGTTCCCGTAACCGATGAATGGTATGGCTCTGGTAACGTTAAGTTCAGTGACGACGGAAAGTATCTTTTGTTAAGTTCGGCGCGTGATTTTAAGCCGACCTTCGGCGAGGAAGAATTTGCCAATGTCTATCGCGACATGCAGCGCGTTTATCTCATTACGCTTGCGAAGGAAACTGAGAATCCTTTGGCTCCCCGAAGCGATGAAGTAGGCAAGCCAAGGAAGAAATCCAAAGACGTCTCAGACAAGACCGACGAGAAAACGCCTGAGGCAAAGAGTAGTCCCAAAGGCGACTCCGCCGAAAAGAAGACCGGCCCGAATGAGCCGGAACCCAAAGCCAAGAAGCCGGTAGTTGTCAAAGTTGATGTCGACGGTATCCACGAACGCATAGCCGGCCTCGAGACTACTCCGGGCGACTATTACGACATCAGAATGTTGGACGATCGAATTTTCTATCTCCGCCGAACCGTCGGCGACGACACGGGCGGGGACGATGACGACGATGGCCAGCGTGACCGGAAAGCCCATCTTTGTTCTTACAGTGTCGAAGACCGCAAGGAAACGGTCCTTGGTGATGTCAATGGCTACCAGATCAGCGATGACGGCAAGAAGATGCTGGTCAAGATCAAGAAAGACTACGCCATCATCGATCTACCGAAGGATAAGATTGAGACAAAGGACGAAAAAGCGGGAAAAGATTACAAGCTCAAGCTGGAAGGGCTCGATATGCAGCTCGATCGCCACGCCGAGTGGAACCAGATATATTTTGAAGCCTGGCGGCAGATGCGGGACTTCTTTTTCTCCCCGACCATGAATGGTATCGACTGGAAGGCGATGCGCGACAAATACGCCGCGCTTCTTCCTTTTGTAAATCATCGGAATGATCTCACCTACCTTCTCGGCGAGTTGATCGGTGAGTTGAATAATGGACACACCTACGTCGGTGGCGGCGAACGACCCGAGACCCCTCGGATTAAACTTGGATTGCTTGGAGCCGAGTTATCCCGGGATCCGTCTACTCGCGCCTATCGGATCGACAAAATTTTGCCCGGCGAGAATTGGGACAAACAAACTCGTTCGCCGCTCACTGCGATCGGTTTGGGCGTTAAACCAGGTGACTATATCCTAGCTATTAACGGAACACCTGTTTCGACGCTGCCAAATATCTATGATGCATTGATTGGGACTGCCGACAAACAAGTCATTCTGACCGTTAATTCCAAGCCCAGCTCAGACGGGGCTCGTGATATCACAGTAGTACCTACGGCCGATGAAGCCCCACTCTATTACCTCGACTGGGTGCAAAAGAATATTGATTACG
The DNA here is from genome assembly GCA_036498205.1 of Chthoniobacterales bacterium. GTDB lineage: Bacteria > Verrucomicrobiota > Verrucomicrobiia > Chthoniobacterales > UBA10450 > AV69. The sequence goes on from DASXIC010000022.1 coordinate 15,808, forward strand.
TCACCAAGAAAACCGGAGGCGAAGTTGGTTATCTCCATATTCCCGACATGGGACGGCCGGGCCTGAATGAATTTACCAAGCTTTACTTCCCCCAAATCCGCAAGAAGGCTCTCATCGTCGACGTGCGCGGAAACGGCGGCGGTTTTGTTTCCCCCCTCGTCATCGAGCGACTGCGACGGGCAGCCATTATGATCGAGGTCGCCCGCAATGGCACTCCCCGGCCGAATCCGAGCGATACTTTCCTCGGTCCCATGGTTACGTTGATTAACGAGTTCTCCGCTTCCGATGGCGACATCTTTCCCTACCGTTTCAAGACCCTGGGGCTTGGCAAACTGATCGGTAAACGCACCTGGGGCGGCGTCATCGGCATCCGCAATTCGTTGCCTTTGACCGACGGCGGCCAATTCTTCAAACCGGAATTCGCGCCTTACTCTAAAGACGGCAAGGAATGGGTCATAGAAAGCCATGGCGTAGATCCCGATATCGTTGTCGATAACGATCCGGCCACGGAATTCCGGGGGGTAGATCAACAGCTCGATCGAGCGATTCAGGAGATGCAGGAGGAATTGAAGACGAAACGCTACAATATTCCTCCCGTACCGCCGTTTCCAAACCGCAATCCGACTCCGGCCGGTGGAACCTGATCTACGATCTGACTTCCATCTACCCCAGCTAGTACCCCCCAGACCGTTCAGTACGGGTGGTTGTCGTAGTGCTGGTCGTTGTTGGCTCAGTCGTAGCGCAACCCGAAAGGAACATCGCTGTAATGGCGAGAAGAGCGGTTAGGAACACGTAGGTTTTCATCACAACGGTTTCGTAACCCATCGGGTCTTCGGCCGCAATTTTCGTCGTTTATAACTAGTCAAGATTGAATACCTCGATGAGGGCGATGCCAGTGGTATTATTTACACCACTCACGATCGCAGTGAATGATCCAGATGGAAGCCTGGCTAATATTGCGGACTCGCGGTCATCAATCGGCGCTTTGCCGGTCGCCTGAATTTCGCCGTCCTGGTTATCCTTCCAGTTATCGTTAGTCGCAAATTTTTGACCGTTGGCATCAAAGAGCGCAAGCATCGGGTCGTTCAATGCGCCGTTGACTCCGAGATTGGCCAATGAGGGCCCGATTGCCCTGATTAAAAGCTGCGCACTCCCGTTGCTTGGGCCTCCCGCAATGAAGCCTCCGATCATGACGTTGTCGCCCGTACCTACAAATCCCCGGGTACTAATATTTGCCAAGTTCGAGCCAGAGTTCGGATCGAGATCGTAAACTTCGACCAGGCCAACGCCGGTTGTTCCGCCCTTCCCGGTGACAATGCCCGTGTATTCGCCTGGAGCCAGGCTGATCAGAATCGCCGACTCGCGCGCATCCTGCGGCTGCAGGTTGATGGGAATTTGTCCTGCGTTGGCCGCGCTCTGCCAATCATCGTTACTGGCAATCTCCTGAGTAGTATCATGCAGGCTGAGTATCGGATCCTGCAATGGTCCCGCTACATGGAGGTTCACCAGACTCGGACCAATTGCTCGAATCAATACTTGCTTGGGAGCAGTGCCGCCAATAATGAAGCCGCCGATCATGACCTGATCTCCCGTCCCTACCAATCCGCGCGTCGAAATATTAGCGAGACTCAAAGGCGGACCGGCAGGCGCTGCGATCGTCTGAAGTCCATCCATCGCCATTCCATGACCGAGATAATTCGCCCGGATAATGGTCTTAACCGGCGTGGCAAACTGGTAACCGTGCCATTCCAGCGCGCCACTGCCGGCGTATCCGAACGTGTCGCTGCCGATCTGTTGCCCGTTTACATCGATGAACGTAAGAATTATTTTGTCTTCAGTACACGTTCCCCAGTAAGCACCGAAGGCCGAAACAGGCTGGGAGAAAGATATCGTCACGGACCCGCTGGGAAAAAATGAATCCATCAAATTGGTCCCATCGATGGGCACGAACCCAAAGTGGTCCTCGCCGCATTCAAACATCATAGGTCCGGCAGTTTCCATGTTGGGACCTGAGATCGTAGCAATACCTCCGAGGATGGAGGTTCCATTCGGGATCGGTTGAATCCGAAATTCTTCCCAGGTTTCGGAATGATCGCCCACGAAGGGCGGCATGACTGTCACCTGCGCCAGCGCGGTGGACGTCACGACCCCAAGAAGGCTAGACGCGCTCAATAGATAGCAGACTGTCCGGAACCAGTTCCCAAGCTGAAACAATTGCTTCATCGCTACCATTCTTGAGCGAGCGCGTGTGTAACAACTCCACTATATCTCTACAGGAAACCAAATGTGAAGTTCCTTTGAACAGAGAAGTCGGTCCCTGACCCGACCCTGGTGGTGGCGAATGTGAGCCGGCGAAAGCCGAATGGTCTTACCGCAAGCGGCCGCGAGCTTCTGATTTCTGGTTACTCCGTCCTCAGGGCAACCATTGGGTTTACCAATGTAGCTCGTCGCGCTGGAACAAAACAGGACGCTGCCGCTACCATCGCGAGCAGCCCGGCGACCGCGCAATAAATAATCGGATTGCACCGTAGGACTTGTTCCCGGTAGGAATCCAGTTCCGGGATTCCGCCGTCCCGGTATCGGGAACGTCGCTGCCTCGAGCCAGGCGAACGTTTTCGCATCGTTCCACTACATTGCTGAGATGCACGAAGTGAGTTGATTAGATTCGAGTTTTCTCCCCTGGCTCCCGTTTTTGAGACGCCGCCCGCTCGAACCTTTGTCTACTTTTTTTGGCGACTGGTGTCCGGACGGTTCGCTGTCTAACCTCATCCTCAGCACTCCGCGGCAGTCGTGAGCCTTGGTTTTCGGCTTTTCGCCTTCCGCTCTCGTTCGCAATTCAGCAACAAACCAAATCAGAAGCTCACCAAAATAATTAGGAACGCTAAGCGCTAACCCATTTCGCGCTCCGAGTTCCGCACTGTCAGTCTTCGGTTACGCTTTCCGGTTTCCGGTTTCCTTTAGACTTCTTTGGTCCTGATGTTGATTTCCGAATCGAGGGTCTGATGAACGGGGCACTTGTCAGCTATTTCCAATAACTTAGCCCGCTGTTCTGTACTCAAAGCTCCGGTCAGATGAATATCCCGCTCTATCCGATCGATCCTTCCCTCTTTGGTTTCGCATTCTTCGCAGTCCACAGCGTATATCTTCGAGTGTCGCAGCGAGACCGTAATGTCTTCCAGTGGCCAATGCCTTCGGCGAGCATACAAACCGATTGTCATTGACGTGCAGGTGCCGAGGGCCGCGAGCAAAAGATCGTAGGGCGATACTCCTCGTTCGGTCCCGCCATAACCCAGCGGTTCATCAGCCGCCAGGCGATGCGGCCCGACTTCGACTTCTTGCGCGAAGCCCGCTGCGTTGCCGCGCACGATTACATCGGGGCTCGCTGGCGACGTTTTCACCTCGATCGACTCACTCATGCCGTTTCTTCTACTTCTGTCTTCCGGTCTTACGCAACCCGATTTCTCAGCACCTAGTTACTCGAGTCAACTTCTCCTGAAACGAAAAATAACGAGCGGCGCAAGCGATACCTAACTACGCCGCTTTTTCTTTGCCAACAATCACGCCCGGAAACTGAACTACCGCCCTATCTTTCCCATTTTGCCCGAATGTCGACTCGAACGTTAGCTTCTGGTCAGCGATCTCAGTTAACGCAATATCGGCGGCCCGGGTCCCGGGCAGAGTCTGCACCAAAGGCCGGTGACCGAGGCATAATTGTCGAACTCGGCGCGAAACCATGTTCACGAGAATTTGCTGATTGGGAACAACTGCGGAAGCGGCTTTAATGAGATCGGCTTTCATAAGTAAGAATGGTCGGCAGGCGAACGATTTATCGTCTAACGCTGGCTGATAGCGTCATCGGAGATTCGGCCGCAGAGATATGCAATCTCGCCAAAATCAAACAAAAGGCAAGGTAAGTTTCGTTTTAACCGAAATTAGGAAATAACCAAACTGATCAAATAGCCTGTCTTTAGCGACGATTTAGTGTAGGTTATGGCGATGCCAACCTACGTTTACGAAACTACCGACCGAACCAAACCGGTCCGACGTTTCGAGGTCAGACAAACCTTCAATGAACCAGCGCTGCAGGTCGATCCCAAGACGGGAGAAGCTTTGCGGCGTGTGATTTCTGGCGGTTACGGCATACTCATTCACGGCGGATCGATCGGTCCTTCGGTCGGCTCGTGCGGCTCTCATTCCGAGTGACGGACTGATTTTCGGTCTCTGCCTTTCGATTGCGTTCCGCAATCCTCGTTTCGCGCTTAAGATTCTTTTTCTCGCGCAAATCTCGGGAAATGCATCTTTCAGCGCCGAGGTATCTCATATCGAGATCAGCGTCACCGATACCGGACAGGAATCGCGCCCGGGTTCCTGCCTTACGTTTTGATCGTTTTCGCCAGGCAGACGCTTCCGGTCCTCGTCTGCACAGTCGGCTCGGTCTTGGGCTCGCCATCATCAAGAATCTTGCCGAACTCCACGGCGGATCCGTGCGGGCGAAGAGCCCCGGCCCCCCGGGGAGTTTTCGCCATGGTGGTAAATCTGGCCAGCAAAACCTGATCGCTCTCCGATCCAGCTACCCGGAAGGGCGAAGGCCCGGCAAAGGCGGCCGCATTCGTACTTCATGTTCCGATTAAATCGGATCAAAGCCAGGAACCATAAAAGTAATCAGGGATAATCCTGGTCTCATGGTTTCCAGATTAAATCTCATCTCCGAAATCCGATTTCCGATTTACCTTTGCCATTCCCTACCCAGCCTTCAATTTACTCTTCTCACAATCTTTTATGATCAAGCTCCTCATCGCCGATGTTGACGGCACGCTGGTAACTCACGATAAAGTCCTGACCGAACGTGCAAAAGCGGCGATCGCGAAGCTTCGTGCGGCCGGCATCGAGTTCGCCATCACCAGCGGCCGTCCCCCACGTGGAATGCAGATGCTCATCCAACCGCTCGCGCTCACGACGCCAATCGCGGCATTCAATGGCGGGATGTTTGTCCGGCCCGACTTATCTGTACTGGAGCAGCGCGTGCTGCAAGCCGACGTCATCGAGCCCGCGATTGAGATAATGAAAGCGCAGGGACTTGATACATGGATTTATCGCGGAACAGATTGGTTCGTGCACGAACGACATGGCCCGCACGTCGATCGGGAAGAGTGGACGGTAAAATTCCCGCCTACGGTCGTAGCGAATTTCCAGGGCTTGACAAACGATGTCGCAAAACTTGTCGGAGTAAGCGACGACCTAGAGGCAGTACGGATTTGCGAGAGCGCAGTGCGTCAGCGATTTGCCGAAGGGGTGCACACGAGAGAGTCAAATCCTCAGCGGGAAGCCCACGCGCTCGTTTCCGCCGCCCGATCGCAACCCTACTATCTCGACGTTACCCATCCCGAAGCAAACAAAGGGTTCGTCGTTCGTCGTTTATCCGAAATGCTCCAAATTCCAACCGCTGAGATCGCCACGATCGGCGATATGCCTAACGACATCTCTATGTTCGTCCAAAGCGGTATCAGCATTGCCATGGGCCAATCGAGTGACGAAGTGAAAAAAGCTGCTACCTACGTTACAGCATCCTCGGAAGAAGAAGGATTCGCCGAGGCGGTTGAACGCTATGTTCTCGCACCGTGTGTAATTTCGGCTTAACTTTTCTCAATACTTTCCCCGATGGCAATATCAGGCACTGGAACAACAAAAGATGTGACTCTTGCTGGTAAAGTTGCGGTTGTCACCGGAAGCAGCCAGGGAATTGGGCAGGCAATTGCCGTACGCCTCGCCAGGGAAGGCGCGAATATCGCGATCGATTATCACACGCACGAAGCGGGTGCGAACGAAACGCGGAAACTTGTCGAAGACACCGGTGCCCAGGGCGCAGTCATTAAGGCCGACCTCTCATCCGTGACCGAGATTAATTATCTCGTCGACGAAGCCGTGAAACAGCTCGGTCGGATCGATATCCTCGTGAACAACGCCGGAATAGAGAAACGCAAAGACTTTTGGGATGTGGACGAATCCGACTACGACGCTGTCATGAACGTGGACTTGAAGGGTGTCTTCTTCGCTACCCAGCGAGTCGTTCGGCACCTGCAATCGGAGAAGCGATCGGGAAAGATTATTAACATCAGCTCGGTCCACGAGGAATTGCCATTTCCACATTTCACCTCCTATTGCATGAGTAAAGGCGGTTTGAAAATGATGACTCGCAACCTTGCCATCGAGCTCGCACCATTCGGGATCACCATAAATTCTGTTGCACCCGGAGCGATCGAGACGCCAATCAATCGGTCGCTTCTGAACAACCCCGCACTGCTCAACGCACTCCTCGCCAACATCCCCCTTAAACGCTTGGGTAAGCCGGACGATGTGGCGGAGGTCGTCGCCTTCCTTGCATCCGACAGCGCAAATTACATTACCGGTACTACAGTTGTAGTCGACGGCGGCCTTCTCTGGAACTACGAGGAACAGTAGGAAGCGCCGAAAATAACCGCGCTATCTAGCAATATTATCAGCGACCGTCTCGATAATCGTCATGGCGATCATCGTAGCGATCGTCGTGGCCGCGATCCCAGCCATGGTTCCGACGGTGTTCCCCACGAACATAGTGGCCATGGATCCACCGATGTCCAGAGCGCGACCAATGACCTGGCACCCACACCATTTCATACTCGCGATCCCAATAACGCGGGCCATGGACGTAATACGGCCGGTCGCCGGCTTCAACTTCGATGCGATCCGCCCGAACAGCGGTAGGAACAAGAACGCTCGTCGCAACTAAAGCGATAAGCAGCAATTTGTTTTTAATCATTATACCCTGATTCGTGCGCCCACCGGTCGTCGCGTGGGTCGCGGGCGATCAGGACGCAACCTAGACGGACCTGCCACGAAGCAGATGCAAAACGAACAGGACTAACGCGATGACCAAAACAATGTGAATCAGACCGCCGGCCAGGTGTAGAAAGAATCCGAAACACCACAGCACTAAAAGAATGACGGCAATAATAAGCAGCATATCGATTAAGCCTCGCTCCTCTTTTTCTTCAACTCCCAGGTTCCACTTTCTAGAATCAGCAAGGCGAACTCCGCGTCGCTCTTCCGCCAGTGCGCCTTCTTTCCTTTTTTTGTTCCTTCACTGCTAAAAAAGCTCAGTGACCGATGATGCGAATAGCCGGTTCGTTGATGAAGGCGCCCGGTGTGGTCATCCGGCCGGTCTGATCGATCTCGCGGCGATCGATCAGGCGCAGGGGCGATTCGGTTTTCGTCCCAATACGCTGGACTTGGATCCTGCGCGGAATCAGCGATCCGGTAACAAAGACTGTCTCCTCGATTGTCTGGGGATTCTGCTCCGATTTCCGCGAAACTTTTTCATGCGCAGGGCTTCCTGCCAATGCTGAAAGCGCAAAGCAGCTGCCTGCAAAGAACGTGATGATTATCTTCACGGTTAAACAATAAACCCGCTTCAATCGTGGCGCAATTTCAGCGACGAATCGTTCTACAGTTCAACCGGATTTAGTGTGGAGGTCGGAAACCGAATTCGGCTTGCAGGTCTCCCCAGAGCCACTCTACAAACCCATCCTTCACGATTGATCCATTTTCGGCAGTGGCCAGCGCTTCCGCTTTGTCCACATTGTCGGTTAAGCAATAAAGGTAAGTCAGTAGAAAAAAGTTATTGATATTGCTGAAGCCGTGATCTCGTTCGCTCTCCAACAGTTGAATAGCCCCAGCGAAGTCCCGTTGAGCTAGCGCTCCGGCGATCAAATCCGGCACTGCGTCGGCCGTCAAGTTGGGTGAATTACCCGCGACCCTATGGGCAAGAGCCAAACGGAATTCATCGCTGTTCAGGACTTCAAGCACAGGGGTTCGCAGCCGTGTGCCGCGCAGATAAAAATCAACTTCGGCCAGCCAATTACTCCCGGAGATTTCCGAGAGATATCGCGTTTCGCGCACGAGAAAGAGAAGTTCGAGCGATTTCTTCCATTCGTCAGGCCAGATTTCTTTAATCAGCGAAGACGAATGAAAACGACGAAGAGCGGCCGAGCTTTGCAAAAAATTGAAGGCAAACTGGTGTGTTGTTTCAAGATCAGGATGCACGTCGCTCAAGCGTTTTGGATAAAAATCAGTCAGCGGTTCAACGCCCTTCGTCATCTGATTAATTTCCTCGCCGTCCATGAGAAATAGAGCCGACATCTGCGGCGGAACTTCGATGCCGATGCGGCCCAAGTCTGTCCGAGTTCCCGTATCCTTCCAAAGCGCGCGAGCGGACTCTTGGTCAGGCTTGTGCAGCGATCCTTTCATCCCGATCATGATCCATTCCAGATCGGAGCTCGCCCAGACGGAGGCGTTTGGAAAAACATTGTAAAATGCGCGAAGAATCGCCTTCGTCTCATTTGTCGTTAGTTGATAAATCGGCAGCCAAAAGCTCGCGATTCCACTGTCCTTTAGTCGGTCGTTCATGAGCGAGAAAAATTGTTGGGTATAGAGATTGACCGTTCCCACTACTTTCAACGGTGGAGGTTCACCCGTGATAATGTCGTAGCTAACTGGACTGGCTTGCAGGAAGAAGCGGCCGTCCTGGACAAAGGTGCTTACTCGAGGATCATCTAAGGGATTGGAATAACCAGCGCCGGAATAGAAAGTGGCCAGATCGAAAACATCTCTCGATGTATCTACGAGGTCGAGATGCTTTAAATGCGTGTCCCGAGTGAATGCATCGGCAGTGACGCCGACACCGTAACCGAGCAGCAACGCATTTTCAGCTTCGGGGCGAAGAGCCAGGGGAAGGTAGGCGAACAATCGCATGTAGCGTTGGCTGCGCGGCTGCGTTGCTGACATCGAATACGCGTTCGTCACCAGCCGGTAGTAGTAGGGTTGGCCGAAAAGATCACGGCGCAGCAACTGGAGTGTATCCGCACTGCCTTCAATTCTCTTGGTTAAGTGCGAAGCATCCGCTTCGTAGGGGCGACGAGCATTGGCGAAATGCCTTTCATCGCGATGGTGTGGAAAGGTTGCGATGATCAGAATGAAAACCGCGACAAGGGCCAGCAATGCGATCCCGAGGGGGCGTCGAACAGACCACATCGGTTTTTCACCCGCTATGATGGCCAGTCCCGCATAAGCCACACTGCATAAGATAAGGCCCGATTGAAATCCAAGCCATGGCAGCAGGACGAAACACGCCAGCAAAGGACCGAGAGCTGCGCCAGCTGTGTTGAATAAAATCGCGAGACCGGTGCTATTTATGCGGCTCGCCACCTTGCGCTGGACGCATGTGACGATTAGCGGAAACACACTCCCAGACAGGAATGCAACCGGAAACATCAAGACCAGCGATAGCCGCTCGATCTCTTGCCAGGACTCAATGTGGAAGGCATTCGGGTTGCCTTGAAGAGCCGGTACCGGAAACCACAGGTAAGAGAGGAGTGTCGCAATGGCTGCGAGGAGCAAAAAAATTGGAAGCAATTTTCTCCCCAGAAGAGACCGCGGAATCAAGCTGGACGCCACGCTGCCAAGGCCAATTCCGGCCAAAACTACGGCTAGCATGACACAAAAAGCGATAGCGGTGGATGCTACATACAAGCGCAGGAAGCGGAACCAGATCACTTCGAGGGCAAGAAGAATCGCACCCGCTCCCATGCTTACACAGAGCAGACTCCATGGTAGCCGATTGCTTAACGAGAGTTGAAGTCGCTTTCGAGTTGGTCCGACCGCCGCTGGCTTTGCCCTCGAGCATAGCCACGCAATTGCAGCCGCTGCGCAGCTCACGCAGCCGGCTATAAGCCCCGTGCCTAAAAGGCCGCACGCGCGGATTAAAAACGTTTCCCCTGCCAAGGCGCCGGCGACTGCGCCCAAGGTGTTGAAGCCATAAAGAGTACCAATGGTGCGGCCGAAGTCCTGATCTTTTAGAAGCGGATCTTCCGCCAACACAGGAAGGGTCAATCCCATGGCCGTCGTGGGGACCAGCAGAATCAAAAACGAGACCGAGAAGCGCAAAAAGTTCAAGAACTCCTGGTGACCCCAAAGCGCCTGAAAAACGGGACGCATCCACTCCCCGAGCAGCGGAAGTCCGAAAACAAGCGAGCAACCCAAAAACGCCACTACTACTTCCAACGCCGCGTAAATGCGTAACGGGCGCAGCTGGTGAATGGTCGTCAACGCGGCAAAGGCACTTCCAAGTGCCAGACCCGCCATGAAGCTGGAAAGAATCAATGCCGCGGCCCAGATCGAATTGCCGAAAACCAATCCGCTCAGCCGAAGCCAGAGAGTTTGAAAAATAAGCGCGCTGGCTCCAGAGAGAAAAAGAATGATCGAAACAATCGCAGGGCGCACGGTCCGAAACGTGCAATCCAAGATGCAGCGCTGCAATCGCAATGCTTCGGGGATGTCGCGGCGCTGCCGATTTCTCCTATCAGGCTCCGCAGAAACGCCTCTACGTTAAAACTTCTTCGTTATTTTTCCGTAAACGAACCTTCCAACGTTATCGTAGGTAAAGCCGGGATAGCTGACCGCGTTACCGCCCTCGCCAAACGCGTGAGGCGGATCCTGCCCGAATACATCGTTGCAGCCAATCGTGATGATGGTGCCCTTAAGCAGCTGTTGCCAGGGCGAGATGGCAAAGCTGGCTGTCTGATCTTTTGCTGATTCCTGCGGTTTGCCATCCTTACCACGCGCGACGGATTTAGCGTCTTTTGAATAGCCGGGGACGGGAGCGGTTTCTATCGGAATAAGTCCGGTCAAATCATAGGACGCTTGAACGTCAAAGAACAACGTCGACTTCACCCAGTGTGGATGAATGTTCGGTGTGAATTCGTGGAATCCGTCGATGTAGCGCGCCGTGCCGATCATATCGAGATGGTTCCAGTTCCAATCCAGGCTCGAGGTACCTTTCCACTTGTACCAGCCTTCATTCGAAGTGCCCGGGTCTAAGGTTCTGCCGGCCAGGTTACCATTGGTCAGGCCGAACTCCGCGAAATTAAATCCCTGGAATATAAATTCGTCCAGGTAGGTCGCTTGCGTGACTGAGGTGAATGTCCCCCAGGGGGTTGGCTTTTGGTACGAAACGCCGAAGTCGAAGCCCCGGGCTTCCTGGTTTCCGAGGTTCTCGTTGGGAATAATGATGCGGGTGATTTTTCCCGCCACACGTTCGACTGACTCACCTGGCAGCAGAGTTCCTTGCAGTTCGCGCTGAAGGACCTGGTCGGCGGTTTCGGCAGTCACTACGCCAATCCGTTCAATGTCCCAGAAATCCACTGACATGGACAGACCTGGTACATATTTCGGCGTGTAGACAATGCCGGCGGTGAAGCTGCGCGAATCCTCTGGCTGCAGGTTTGAATTGCTCACGATCAGGGTATTTGTCTCAGGCTCGAAGACTCCGCCGTTCTTTGGATCATGCGACGGCTCCAAGGTTGAAACAGGCGAACCAAACAATTCCTCGAGTGACGGCTGCCGGTAGCCTTCGCCCCAGGTCGAGCGAACAGTCAGCTGCTCGTCGAAAGGTTGCCAGCGAATGCCCACCTTCGGTACGAGCACGTTGCTGTCGTTGTTCAAAAATTCTTCGAAGCGGGCCGCCGCGGTTACCTCCAGCGCGTAGAAGCCAGGCACCTTGAATTCTGGGCTGAAGACCGGAATCCGCATTTCGCCAAAGAAGTTGTAGGTTTTTCTGCTCCCGTGAGCCGGTGGGACAGGCGAGTTTCCCGCGATGTCACCCGCAACGTTCAGCGCGTCCGGATTCTCGTCGAGACTCTCCCGGCGCCACTGACCACCGACAGCCAAACCCACGCCGCCGGCTGGCAGCGGGAAGAGCGAGGTCGTGTAGATGGTGCCGTCAATCGTAGCCTCTTTTGAAATGTCTTCATCCTTTGGATGAACTCGCGCGAACGCAACTGTCTGCAGGTTTGAAGCGATCGGACGACGAAAATCGCCAAACGGATTGAAAGGAGTCGTTGTGCCAATGAAATTCGGAGAAGTTGGATCAAAGATCGGATCGGCCGCGTTCAGGATCTGGTTGAATTTCGAGATCGAGACCTGTTGCCCAGTTTGAATATTCTTCAGCTGGCTATAACGAAATCCCGCATCGTAGCCCCAGGTCCCATCAAACAGTTTGTCCCCCTTGAAGCCGAGCGTGCTTAGCCACGCGTCGGTTTCGTTATCGAACAAACGATTACCGAACTCGGCAAGGCGAGCACGAGTATTGCCGGAAATAATTTGCTCAAACGGATTAAAGGGATTGAACGCGTTCGCTGGAACACCGGTCTCCAGGTGCGTTGGCGTGTTGGGCGGTTCGGCGCCAGGTGCGATCGGCGAATGCGGGGGAATCGCAATGGTCGTCTGGCCTTTGGTTTGGAAAGAGCCGGTCGCCGGGGCCGCCAATTCGTTGTGGGTTTTGACATTGTCGTAATAACCATCGGCATAGACGACCAGTTGATCGCCGAAGACCTTATGATCGCCGGCTAGATAAAGTCCCCATCGCTCACTTTCCGGAAGCGAGCTCGAGAATTCATTGAAATTGAAATGATTGAGCCGATGCGTCGCATACCCGTAGGCGCTTGCCGGCGCCAGCCCATCAGTCAGATGCGGTGCGGCCGCGAATTCAGTTGGTCCTAGATTCACCCCACCAGCCGCGGCGGCAACAGCGCCGCTAAGCTCAAGGTTATAGGGACTGGCATTTGAGCTGAGAAATGGAGGCCTTTGAGAATTACCACGGTCCCGATTGAAAATTGAGTTCCGGTGATAATAGTCCATAACACCAGTGATATTGGTGGTGTCATTGCCGACGCCAAAGGTTGCCGAAGTCAGGAACTCGCCCGAGTCCTTATCGAGCGTATTCCCATATTGCACGTCTGCTTCCGCGCCGTTTGCATAGTCGTGCTTCAATTTGATATTCACCACGCCCGCGACTGCGTCCGCGCCATAAGTCGTGGAGGCGCCGTCCTTCAGAATCTCGATGCTATCGATAGCCGCGAACGGGATCGAATTGAGATCGACAAACATGACGTTGACCAGGCCGGGATTGTTGCCAAACGGGTAAGGAGCAACACGACGGCCGTCGATCAGAATTAGGGTCGCTCTGGCATCAAACCCGCGCAGCGAAATTGTTGCCGCACCGACTGCGGTATTTGAGCCGTTTTCGTTGTTCGAAAGCGGAACGACATTGGAATTAACCGTCGGAAGGCTGAGCAGGAATTGCTCCGTCGTGCGCTGACCCGATTTTTGGAGAGATTCACGATTATAAGTATCGACCGGATTCGGCCCGACTTCCTCTGCCGTTGGAATATTGGACCCGGTTACGATGACACGTTCCGCCTGCGCCTCGGTGCGGGTAGTAACAGGATTGCCCTGGGCATCCACACCGGTTGCTGTGGGCGGGACAGGTCCCACCCCACCTGCTGCTGGCGCAGCCACTGCCGGTGCCGTTCCGGTTGCTGGTGGAATGGCTTGTTGTGCAATTACGCTCAAGGCCATAGCGAGGAACATGGCCGTAGTTACCGCAATGCCCTTGCGGAAGAATCCCAACCTCGCGGGTTCGAAGTTGATCATAGTTAGGTAAGGTTTGTCGCGAGGGAAACTGAAAAGGGAACGATCCGTCAATCTTTTTTTAAGCTCGGCCTGAATCTGGTATAGGGCCAATGGACAACTCAACCAGTGGAAAAAACCTATGACGGACCGTTAAACTCGTGACAGTAGCGACTGCTTTCCGCTCCATGGCAGAGGCCTTGGGCGGGCCACGGCCTTCCGTACCGGCTTTGAATTCCGTCCTTTATCAGATTCTACTTTCTTCCCTTCATTTTCTAAAATTGTCACCTTCCCTTCGCTGTCCGATGTCTGTTTCTCCATCTTTTCTTCAACCAACGTTGAAGGGAGAGCTGATTGAGCTGCGACCCCTTAACTCGGAGGACTTCGACGCCCTCTATGCGGCCGCGAGCGATCCTCTAATCTGGGAACAACACCCCGAAAATGATCGGCACACGAGAGATGTTTTTCAACGATTCTTCGATGGCGCAATCGAGTCGAAAGGCGCGTTTGCGATCATCGATAGAAAGTCCGGCAGAATCATTGGGAGTTCCAGGTACTGCAATTTCAACCCCGCTGACCGTGAAGTGGAAATTGGCTGGACGTTTCTGGAAAGAGCCTACTGGGGTGGATCCTACAATTATGAGTTAAAACAACTCATGCTGGACCATGTGTTTCGATTTGTTGATCGTGTCCTTTTTGTCGTCGGAAAGAACAACTTTCGATCGCAAAAAGCGCTTGATAAGATTGGCGCCAAATTTTTAAAGGAGACGCTGCTTCCAGCGCCCGATGGCAGTCTGGCGCCGAATCTCGTATTCGTGATGACGCGCTAAGCGCTTTAGCTCTATCGCCCGATTAAGAGCAGTCGAACAACAGACGACGATCTCATCCAATGAGAAAAAGCCAGGAACCATCGATGTTATGAAGAGCAGACCCTCCTGGTTCTATCGGCAGTCAGGGGTGATCCCCTACCGCGCTGGCGCGAGCGGCCGTG
>DASXIC010000023.1:0-15659 GCA_036498205.1 Chthoniobacterales bacterium
GTCTGTTATCAGCCGCAAGAGATAAAGCAGCTATAACGTCCTAGTCTGCAATCGGGTACGCTTGTCGCCCGAAATTTTCTCGGACGAACTGAGAGTGAGATTACTATCGGCGGTCATAGACCGCCGCTACAAGGGAAGATCATAGCTCAGTCGTCATCCGGAGCCGCGCAGACGGCGAAGGACCTCGCAAACCTGCACGGACGCTTGCGAGGCCCCTCGCGTTCGCTCGGGATGACGGCAAAGATAATTCTGTTACCAATTCTTGATCCACTTCTGCTCGTAAGCAGCTTTATCCGATGCATTGCTACCGGCGGTGGACCACAGATCATAGGTGGGATTGAAACCTTTAGTTGGATCGTTCGTTTTTGCGGTTGAATAACCATAAACAAATCCGAATGGATCGACGATTGCAGTCACCGTGCCGGTTCCTCCAAGCGGGAAAAGCATGTTGGGCTTAAACTGAAAATAGCTTCTTTGCGTTATGGTAGATCGATCGCCGCTGATGTTTCCCGAAAGTTGGGTGTAGAGGCTAAAGCTGGCTGATCTGTATGAATTTGCGCCAGCATCGGTGCCTTTAGGATCGGAGTTATAAGAAGTCGGCACTGGATCTGGCGGAGTTTTGCTTGAGAAATTCTGGTCAGTAACGGCGGCAAGGGCATCCGTGTTGCCGTCTCGCGGGTAAATTCCATTATCCGCTTTGTAGCTCTCGAGCGCAGCTGAGATTGCGGCGATCTCGGTTTCGGCACGGGAACATTTCCCTTTTTCTTGCACAAAGCCACTCACTGCCAGCACGAATCCAGCAAGGATAAGAATGATGCCGATAACAATGATCATCTCCACAAGGGTAAATGCCCTTATCAACTCCGCCCGCGGACTCACGACTGTTGCTGCAATCCGGTGATGATACTGATGAGCGGAAGAAAAAGGGCGATGACGATTGTGCCGACAACACCCGCGAGAAAAACGATCATCATCGGCTCCAGCAACGAGGTGAGGGCCGCAACCGAGTTATCTACCTCGTCGTCGTAAACATCAGCGATTTTCAATAACATTTCGGGCAATTGACCCGTTTCTTCGCCCACATCGATCATGCTGATGACCATTGGAGGAAAAGCGCCACTCGTCTCAAGTGGCTGTACGATGGACTCGCCCTCCTTGACCCGATCGTGCACCTGAGAGATTGCATTAGCGATCACGCGATTGCCCGCCGTCTCCCGGGTGATGTCGAGCGCCTGCAAAATCGAAACGCCGCTTGTTACCAGCGTCCCAAGAGTGCGGGCGAAGCGCGAGATAGCGGTCTTGCGAAGCAAGTCTCCGAAAAGGGGCAAACGCAATTTTATACGGTCGATTATTGCGCGTCCGGCTGGCATTCGACCCGCCAATTTGACTCCGACGATTAAGACGACAACTGCCCCAATAATAAACGCCCAGTTTTTTTGCGCAAAATCGCTCACCCCAATGACAAAAAGCGTGATCGTGGGAAGCGGCTTGTCTCCAAGCATTTCACGAAAAATCGTTTGAAACCTCGGCACTATGAACACGAGCAGGAATGACAGGATTGAGAGCGCAAGAACGAGGACAATGATGGGGTAGACCATCGCGGCGAGAACTTTGTTTTTGATCTTCTGCGCCTTCTCCTGAAACTCGGCCAGACGGGTGAGGACAACCTCGAGGACACCGCCCAGTTCACCAGCTTTCACCATGCTGACATAAAGGTCGTTAAAAATACGGGGATGTTGCGCCAGCGAGTCCGAAAAGGTGCTGCCGCCCTGAACGGATTCGGCGAGCGCGTCGGTTGTGCGTTTGAGAACAGCGTCGCGCTCCTGTTTCGCCAATACATTGAGCGAGCGCAGCAATGGGAGCCCGGAATCGATCAGGGTGGCGAGCTGGCGGGTAAAAATCATCAACGTTTTGGGTTTTACCTTTCGACGTTGGAAGAGCGTGATTTCAGTCCCTCGCCGGGCAGTCTTTGCAACGGCCGGCGGGCTGGGCCGACGTGCCCGTCTGGCTTTGCCGTCACGTGAAGGAGCTTTGCCTTCCTCGTAAATGCCCGTCGGGAAATACCCTGCCTGGCGCAACTGACCAATGACCTCGGTTTCCGAATTCGCCTCGACAAGGCCAGTTGATTCCTGGCCGCGTGCGTCGAGCGCTACATACTGAAAGCGAGGCATTGCAGCTTTTACTCTAACAAAATTTCAGACTGAGTGTCGAGGGGCTGAGTGACATTCCACTAGGTATATTTCAGTACTTCCTCGAAGGTGGTGTCGCCGTTAAAAACGCTGCGCAACCCGTCCTGCCGGAGAGTTACCATTCCCAGTTCGATTGCTTTTTGCTTCAGAACGACGGTTGGCGCGTGCTCATTGATCAGCTCGCGGAGCGGGTCGGTTATTTTCATCAACTCATAAATGCCTTTGCGGCCTCTGTAACCTGTGTGATTACAAGCGTCGCAGCCTTTACCATAGTAAAATTTCCTACTGCCCAATTCCCGCCGGCTAATCTCCACTTCATCAAGAACGTTCCGCGTCGGCTCGCAGCTGACACGACAATTAAGGCAAATCGTTCGCAGCAGTCGCTGGCCAAGAACCGCTTCGAGCGTTGAAGAAATAAGAAACGGCTCGACTCCCATATCGATTAATCGGGTCACCGCACCAGGTGCATCCGTGGTATGTAAAGTAGTGAAAACGAGATGACCGGTCAGAGAGGCTTGCACGGCAATCTGCGCGGTCTCCAGATCACGCGTCTCACCGACCATGATACGGTCCGGGTCCTGTCGTAAAAATGCTCGTAACACGCGCGCGAAAGTTAATCCGATACCCTCGTTCACCGGTACTTGCATGATGCCTTCAAGATCGTACTCAACCGGTTCCTCCGCGGTGAGTAGCTTCGACTCGAGATTATTAATCTTGCGCAAGCACGAATAGAGGGTGGTCGTCTTACCTGAGCCAGTAGGGCCAGTAACAATGAAGATTCCATTGGGGCGTTTGATCAGCTCAAGAAGGTACTCGTGCACATATTGCGGCATCCCGAGCATCTCCAAGTCGAGGTTCACCGTAGTGCGATCGAGCACCCGCAAGACCACGCTTTCGCCGAACTGGGTGGGCAAAGTCGAAACGCGCAGGTCGACGCTGCGCCCGGCAATATTCTTTTGGATTCGGCCGTCCTGCGGCAGACGCCGCTCGGCAATGTTCATGTTTGCCATCACCTTGACCCGCGAGATAACCGGAAGGGCAAGGTGTCGCGGCGGTGGCGACATTTCGTAAAGTGCACCGTCGACGCGGTAACGAATCTTGAACTCGTTCTCGAACGGTTCAAAGTGAATGTCACTCGCTCGATCCTGGATTGCCTGATAAAGGATCAGATCGACGAAACGGATAATCGGAGTTGCGTTAGCTTCTGCCTCCACGGTCGCGATGACACCGCCATCGCCGCGCAGGGTCAGCAGCTCGCCTGATTCTCCCAGTTGCTTCAGTACTTCCTCCATGCTGGAGGTATCGCTGCCGTAGAAGCTTCTGATCCGCTCTTCGATCTGCTCGATCGGCGCGACTACCACCTCGATGTCGCGACCAAGCGCGAAACGCAAATCTTCCGCTGTCCGAGGATCAAGCGGGTCGGCAACGGCGACCCGCAGGGTGTGGTCCACATATTCTACCGGCAGTACGCGATGGAGACGGGCCAGACCGCTTGGAATAAGCTTTGCAATTTCCGGTGCAATGTCGCGATCGTTCAAATCGACAAAATCCGCGCCGATTCCCTCCGCTATCGAGCGATAAAAGCCAAGCTCGTCGGTGAATCCGCTGTCGACCATCGCTTGCATGACCGTCTTGCCGTTTAGCTGCGCTTCGGTCAGGACGTCATCGGCCTGCGTCTTTTGCAGAACCTGTTGATCGATGAAGAGATCGAGAACCTGCTGATTGTTCATCGCACTAGCTGGCGTCGGTTATGGTCGCTGAAATCACCTCCTGGGGTGAGGTCAACCCTGCCAGAACTTTGCGGACACCATCTTCACGCAACGTCCGCATGCCTAATTCACGGGCACGCCGGCGCAGGAGGAAAGTGGACGTGCGTTTGTTGATCATGTGGCGCACTTCATCGTCGATGATAAAGATCTCAAAGATCCCCATCCGGCCGCGATAGCCCGTATGACGGCAGCTCTCACAACCCGTGGCGCCCATCACCTGGGCCGATTTCATCTGGGATGGTTCGATTGAAAGGGCACGCATCTCACTCGCGCTCAATTCCGCCGGCACTTTGCAACGCATGCACAATCTGCGAACAAGGCGTTGTGCCATAACCGCCCGGATCGAGGAAGCAACCAGAAACGGTTGCACACCGATATCGACGAGACGGGCAACAGCTGAGGGCGCGTCATTGGTATGCAGCGTACTGAAAACGAGATGACCCGTCAGACTGGCGTTGGTCGCGATTGACGCCGTTTCAAGATCGCGAATTTCACCGATCATGATGATGTTAGGCGCCTGGCGCAGAATCGATCGCAGCGCGATTGGGAACGTCATTCCAACATCGGTATTGACCTGCACCTGATTGATACCGGCCATCTGGTATTCGACCGGTTCTTCCACGGTGATGATCTTGCGATCCGGCTTATTGATATAATTTAAGCAGGCGTAAAGGGTGGTCGTTTTTCCCGAACCGGTGGGGCCGGTCACGAGCAAAATTCCGTCGGGCAGCCGCAGCTGGCGCTCAAACATTTCCTGGTCGTCGCTCAGGAACCCGAGCTCCGGCAAACCGAGAACCAGACGCGATTTGTCCAGAACGCGCATGACAATGCTTTCGCCGTGATTTGTCGGAATCGTTGAGACCCGAAGATCGATCGGCATTTTGCGAATTTTGACCTGGATTCGTCCATCCTGAGGCAGGCGTTTCTCGGCAATACTCATGGAGGCGGTCATGATTTTGAGCCGACTGATGATGGCTGATTGCAATCGCTTGGGGGGGGCCTGCATTTCCTGCAACACACCATCGATACGGAAGCGGACACGAAATTTTTTATCGAGCGGTTCGAGGTGAATGTCGCTGGCACCAAGCTTGTGCGCTTCGATGATCAACATCGAAACCAGGCGGATTATGGGAGCGTCGGCTTCGTCGAAACTGGGAGTGTCGTCGGGAAGTTCGAGGCCGAGATCGATTTGATCGCCGATGCGTCGTTGGAGAACATCCGCTGCTTCCTCGGCCGTCCCGTAATATTTGATGAGGGCCTCTCGAATTTTCTGCGGAGCGGTGCAGACCAGCTCGAGTTCGCGTTGCAAGAGGAAGTTGAGGCTATCGATGGTATCGACGTCGAGCGGATCGCCGATCGCCACGACCAAGCCACTCTCGCCAAGTGCAACGGGAATGACTTTGAACCGGCGTGCATCTTCAGCGCTGATCTGGGCGATTATTTCCGGGGGGATGACGATCGCCGCCAGATCGATCCACTGCATTTGCGCCTGCGCCGCCAGCGAACGCGAAACGTCGTCGGCTGAAACAATGCCATCGCGAATGAGTGTCTCGACGATTGCACCATCGCCGTTAAGCCTGGTCCGGGCGCTCTCGATTTGGGCGCCGGAAAGGACGCCACGCTCCTCAAGAAGCCGGAGGACGTAATCTTGGTTCGCCTGCACAATGGAGCAATTGTATGACAGTCCCCTTCAATAGGGGATCATTATCCAAGCCAACCTCAGGAAGCAAAAAGGCTGCCAGTGAAATCGATCCGGGGCGTCATTCCACGGTTACGCTTTTTGCCAGGTTCCGCGGTTTATCGACGTCCAAACCGAGCTCGACGGCCAGGTGATAAGCGAGCAATTGCAGCGGAATGGTTGTGAGGACAGGCGTGACCACATCAGGTGCCTGCGGAATTTCAATGATATCGTTGGCGATTCCCTTCAGGTGTTTCCCGCCGTTCCCACTGGTGAGGGCGATGATCGGACCTTTACGCGCTTTGACCTGCTCGATGTTGTTCACGTTTTTTGAAAAGACAGCATCATCGGGCGCGATAAATATCGAGGGGAGATCCGGCCGGACCAGAGCGATTATGCCATGCTTCAGTTCTGCGCTGGGGTGACCTTCGGCAAAGAGATACGTGATCTCTTTCATCTTCAACGCGCCCTCCAGGGCAATTGGGAAATTGAATTGTCGTCCAAAAAACAGCATGCCGGTGCTGGAAACGTATTTTTTTGCGATGGAGCGAATCTGATCGCTCAATTTCAGAACGGACTCGATCTGTTGAGGCAATGCCTCGAGGGCCTCGATAATGAGAGATCCTTCGGAAGTAGAGAGGTGCCGCATTCGCCCCAGGAGCAAGCCGATGAGAGTTAGGATCACCACCTGCGAAGTGAACGATTTAGTTGCTGCCACGCCGATTTCCGGGCCCGCGTGCATATAGACTCCGCCGTCACTTTCGCGGGCGATGGTGCTGGCGACGTTATTGCAGATGCCAAGTGTTCGATATCCCTTGCGGCGGCTTTCTCGCAATGCACCCAGCGTGTCTGCGGTCTCACCGCTTTGGCTGATGGCGAGCACAAGCGTGTTACCGCTCATCGGTGTATTTCGATGCCGGAACTCGCTCGCGTATTCCACCTCAACCGGAATGCTGGCGAGCTGCTCGATCAGATACTCGCCTACCAAAGCCGCGTGCAAAGCCGTGCCACAGCCGGTGAGGACAATACGACTGACGTCGCGCAGTTGGGAGGGCGTCATGTTCAATCCACCGAGCTTGGCGGTACATTCCTCGGTGTTGAGCCGTCCGCGCATGGCATCCAAAACAGAATGCGGTTGCTCAAAGATTTCCTTGAGCATGTAGTGGGGGAACTCCCCCTTGTTTACATCCTCGGCCCCGAACTCGACCTTGCTGATCTGATAGCTGCCAGTCTCCCCCGCAACGGAGCTAATCTCGAATGTGTCGCGCGAGACGGCGACAATATCGAAGTCATTCAAATAAACGGCATCACGAGTATGAGCCACGATCGCGCTGACATCGCTGGCGAGAAAGTTTTCGTCTTTGCCAACACCGAGCACAAGGGGAGATCCACGACGGGCGCCGACGATAAAATCTTTGACGTCGGCGTGCACCAACGCGATGCCATAGGTCCCGATTACCTGCTTGAGCGCGGCCCGCGTCGCGTTTATCAGCCGTCCTTTTGAGTCTTTGCCGCCCAGCTGATCGTAAATGCTGCCAATCAAGTGTGCGAGCACTTCCGTATCGGTATCTGAGGTAAATTTGTGGCCGCCTTCGCGCACGAGTTGATCTCGCAGCGCCGCGTAATTTTCTATGACGCCATTGTGCACGAGCGCGATTTTACCGCTCTGATCGAAATGGGGATGAGCATTCTCATCCGTGACCTTGCCATGTGTCGCCCAGCGAGTGTGACTAATTCCGTAGCTGCCCGATGGGGGCTGTTCCGTCATCAACTTTGCCAGACTGGCAATTCGGCCGGCACATTTCCGCGTCTCGATAGTCTGGCCATTGACAATGGCAACACCGGCGGAGTCATAGCCGCGATACTCCAGACGACGCAAGCCATCGAGGAGAATTGGGGCTGCTTCAGACCCGCCGACGTATCCAACAATGCCACACATAGGTAGTGAGAACGCTCACATTACAACATTGCCGCTGCAACTGGCGTGCCGCGCGAGCTTGGAACGCAGGTGGGGCGTTAGATTTTTCAACTCCAAAATCTGGGAGCGCTAACCGCTGTTTGCTATCACATTAGGAGATGCAAGCCCCTTCGCTACCGCCTGGCACGACCCAGCGAACGCTTGCCATTATCATGGGGGGCGGTGCGGGAACGCGGCTCTTTCCCTTAACAAAAGACCGGGCCAAACCAGCCGTGCCACTCGGCGGCAAATATCGGCTGGTTGATATTCCAATCAGCAACTGTCTCAATTCCGGCCTGCGTTCGATTTACGTGCTGACACAATTCAACAGCATGTCGCTGCATCGCCACATCCAGGCGAGTTATAAGTTCGATAATTTTTCTCGCAGTTTCGTCGATATCCTGGCGGCGCAACAAACGCCTGAGGGTTCGCAATGGTATCAGGGAACCGCCGACGCTGTTCGCCAAAACATGCGCTATTTTCTCGAGCTGCCGGTCGAGTTCTATCTCATTTTGAGTGGCGATCAGCTCTATCGAATGGATTTTCGCGCGCTCTTGCATCAGCACATTCGCTCCGGCGCAGAGATCACCCTCGCGACCAAACCCGTTCGCCGCGAACAAGCCTCCGATTTTGGGATCATGCTCAGTGGAGAAGACCGGAGAATCACACGATTTGTCGAGAAACCGAAGGAGGCAAAGGTGCTCGACGAGCTAAAAATGAATCGAGATTTGCTCGCCTCTGTCGGGCACGCCCAGGAAGAGGAACTATTTCAGGCGTCGATGGGCATTTACGTGTTCAACCGAAATGTGCTGGTGGAATGCCTCAACAACGACCTCTTCGATTTCGGCAAGCACGTGATTCCGGCTGCAATTCAAGAACGCAACGTCAGCGCTTATATTTTCGATGGCTACTGGGAAGACATCGGTACAATCCGCGCATTCTACGAGGCGAATCTCGATCTGACTGACATCGTTCCGGAATACAGCTTTTTCGAGGTTGAAGCGCCGATTTACACCCACCCGCGATTCCTGCCCGGGAGCAAAATCAACGGCGCCACCTTGCGCCAGGCGATTATCTCCGATGGCTGTATCATTTCAGACGCGCACCTCGAGCGCTGTGTTGTCGGCGTCCGCAGTATCATTCAAAGCGGCGCAACCATTCGCAACAGCGTGGTGATGGGGGCCGATTATTATGAAATTAACGCGTCGGCCTCAACCGACCGAATTCCAATCGGGATCGGAAAAAATTGCGTGATCGACCGCGCAATTATCGATAAGAACGCTCGGATCGCCGACGGCGTTGTCATCACGCCGGAAGGTAAGCCGGAAAATCTCGACGCCGAAAATTACTACATTCGCGACGGAATCGTGGTGGTCCCGAAAGACGCGACTATTCCGCCAGGCGTTTGGATTTGATCGCTAGCGGTGATCGGTCATTCCCGCGAACTGGCCTTGCGTTTCCCATCTCTCCTGTTTGTTCCAGGGAATTTGGGACTCACGCCCTGAGTCGGGATCGTCGACAAGCGCCGGTTTAGGTTTTTCGGTCGCGCAGGAGGCGAAAAGCGAGCAGCCGATGGCAAGTAGCAAGAATGAGATGGTTCGTTTAGGAATTAGAGCCAGCATAGATCACGGTATCACCAGGTTGAACCTGGACGCCACGCGCCAGGCTGTTGCCGACAATATCGCCAATAGCCGTGGCCGGTTCAACGGAGGAAATACGAATTTTTCCGATTGTGGTCCCACCCCGCAAAACGAGCATTTCGGCGTTTGCCTCCACCCCCTGACGCTCGCCCAGATTCAAAACAACAAAGTTGTAGGCGCGGTTCACCACTAAAACAGTTCCGCGAATTGCACCGCGGAAGGATCGTTCGCGAGGTTTGCTTGCCACGTCTGTTCCACGGTTTTGAAGCCGGCTCGGTTGCATCTTCTCGGCCAGCAAGGTCTTCTCTTCCTCCGCTGCGTCGACTTGTTTGCGCGCTTCATCGAGCTGGGCTTGCAGCTCTGCCAATGACGGCGCACCGGGGTTCGGATTGACCGGTGCCTTCGTCATTTCGCCGATATGCTTTTGCAAATCGGCAATCTGCGCTTCGTCCGCCTGCAATTTCGAAAGCAAATCGGCCTTTTCAGTCTGCGTTTTGACCAGCTCCGTCTCGGCGGTTGCGATATGATTCTCCGTTTCAGCTGCTTTGGACGCCTCCGTCGCCATGTTTGCTTCTCGAAGGTTAATGTTTTCTTCCGCCGCTATTCGTTCCCTCTGGATCGCTTTCTTTTCTGCCATCGCCGCGGCAATGCCGACGCGCAGTGTTTTGACTTTGCTCGTGTTTAAAACGCCGAAAACGGTCGAAACGAGCAGGAGGGATACAGAAATTGCGATCAACGTTCTGGGAGAATTCACGAGTCTTAGCGGGTTAAACCGGACTTTTATCCGAAAATTAGCGCACTTTTCAACACCGGAATGAAGATGGTCGAAGTCTTGCGCCCTGCCACCTGCGCCCCTATAGAAGGAGATGGGCCAGCAACATCGAATTCGTGCGAAACGGAAACGCCGTTTAGCTTATTTGGAGCGGCGAAAAGCGAAGGAAAGGACAGTCCGCGCTCAGGCGACGCGAGCTAAACCTAAGAAAGCCGCCCCCAGCCAGAGCGCGGAATGAGCTCCGCGCGCAATCGAGATGCGCGCCCGCTATCTTATCGTTGACGGTCACAGCGCGATTTTCGCCTGGCCGGAGTTGGGGCGGCTGCACTCACGGCGTTCTTCTTTGGCACGTGATGTCCTCGTAAAAAAACTCAGGGATTATCAGGATTACACGGGGGTTCACGTCGTCATTGTCTTCGATGGAGCCGGCTCGACCGCCAGCGACGTTTCCGAACCGCACGGGGTCCAAATTTTCTATTCCCGCGCCGGCCAAACTGCCGACGCCATTATTGAACGTCTGGCCGGCAAATACGCCGGCAGATTCGATCTTATTGTTGCCACGTCGGATTTGCTTGAGCGGCAAACTGCCAGCGCCTGTGGTGCCGATTGTATTTCAATCGACAACCTGCGCGCGCTGATCGATGAAGCCGTGCCGCCGCGTTAAACCGCTGACAGTATTGACGTTAATCGAGCATCGCGTCGGGCATGTGTTCGAGTGGTCATGAGGACGCGCGAAAGCACACTGTAAAGCTGCTCGGCCGGCAAATTCTTGCTGACATAGCCATTGGCTCCGGCGCGCAAGGCTGCGTGCATTTTTTCTTCGTCGTAGCCCAAACCGGTGAACACGATAATAGGAAGATTTTGATCGGCACTGCGAATGGAGGAGATCAGCGAAATGCCATCTTGTTTCGGAAAATTGATATCGATGATGACTACTTCGCAGTGATTCGTCTCTAACCAGGAGAGGATGCCAGTTCCATCGGTGAGGCTTACGGAAGTGTGCTGTTTGCTCTCTAAATAAGCAGACAGGAATCTCGCAACCCGGGGATCGTCATCGGCGACCAGGAACTCGACTGTCGAAGGGGCTGTTTCCATCGCTTGTATTGCTCACCAACTAAGAGCATCAATCTTGCCAGCGCGCTCAGTTAGCCGTTGGCTTTTGGAGCGGGCCGGGAGAACACCGGATCATGGAAAAGCTCTCTGTTTTCGAGATATCCGGCGGCGGCAGCGGTTACCCTGCCTACAGCCCTATTTTTTTCTCGAGCCTCTTTAACCGCTCGAAAAATTCACCTAGTCGCCGCACCCATGCGAGATGCATTTTCGCTTCTTTTAACGGAACTGATGGAGTCGCCCACCAAACGCCACCATTAAGGTTTTTTGAAACCCCAGTCTGTGCTCCGATGGCCGTGCCATCCGCAATCTCGATATGGCCGATAATCCCGGCCTGTCCGCCGATCATGACGCGCTGGCCGATTCGCACACTCCCGGCAATACCTGTTTGCGCCGCGATCACGGTATGTTTGCCGATGATCACGTTGTGGGCCACCTGCACCAGGTTGTCGATTTTTGCGCCTTCCTGGATCCAAGTGCGTCCAAATCGTGCCCGATCGATTGTGGTGTTGGCGCCGATTTCCACGTCATCGTCGATTTGCACGATCCCGATTTGGGGCACTTTTTGTTGTCCTTCGCGTGTCAGCTCGAATCCGAAACCATCGGCTCCGATGACTGCGCCACTATGCAAAATGACGCCTTTGCCAATCCGGCATCTTTCCCGAACCGTCACTCGTGGGTAAATCATGCAACTATCCCCAATGATCACGTCATGCCCGATGTAGCTCCCGGCAGAGATGATGGTCCCTGCACCAATTTGCGCCCCGGCTTCAACCACGACAAAGGGTTGGATGGAAACATCGCGGCCTAGTTTCGCACTTTGATCAATTATTGCGGTGGGATGAATTCCAGGTGAAAACCTCACTGGCGGCGGAGCAAAACGCATTACAATTTGCTCGAATGCTTTTGCAGGGCTTGCCACGCGAATCACGGCCGGGCTGATTTCCTCTGCAAAGTCCTGTGGGACGAAGACGGCGGCAGCGCGTGTTTTCCGAAGCTGGGCGGCGTAACGCGGATGGTAAAAGAACGAAATCTCCTCTGGCGTCGCTTCGGCCAGGGACGCCGCGCCAGAAATTCTCGTATTCGGGTCGCCCTTAAGCTCGCCGCTCGCGCCCAATGCGATCTCTTTCAGTGTCAATGCCACAATCTGTTCGCCCGCGCGAATCATCGCTTCGAGCATACGCTTGTCCGCATAACTGCGGGCTCCCCTCGAGAGCTGAATGATAAAAAGGGCTTTGCTTTGGCTATTGGCACGGAACAATTCCAGCAACGGCTCATATTGTTAATATTGTAGGCGCCGACCGCGAATTTCCCGTAGGCGCTTTTATAGAGCTGGCCGGTGGTGACGATCATGACAATTCGACACCGTCGCGATCCGAGGCGACGATCGGCGCTCAAAGTAAATCCGAAATCAGAAATCCAAAATCGGAAATACGACCTCTAATCGGAGTTAGTGTTTGCTGGCAAAGCGATGCTCACCGATGTGCCATGCGCGCTCGTATCGATGTCAACGCGTCCGTTGTGGTCGAAGACCGTTCGCTTCACAATCGGCAGACCGAGCCCCATCCCGCGGGCCTTGGTCGTGCAGAAAGGAGAAAAAACCTTATCTCGCATCTCCGGATCGATGCCGCGGCCATTATCCTGCACCGTCACCAGGACCGCGCTGGTCCGCTCACCCTGCCGAATAGGTTTGGCCGAAAGGATGATCCGCGGTTTTTTTTGTTCAGTCACGGCTTCGGCAGCGTTCGCCACAAGATGCGCGACCGCCTCCGCCAGCGCATTTTCGTCGCCTAAAACCGTGGGCAAGTCGGCCGGAAGCTGGGTCTCGACGGCGACGCCACCATTCACGCTGAATTTCGTTTTGGCCAGCTCAACCCCGCGCTTAACTGAGGCGCGAATGTCGAGCGGCTTCATATTCAACTCTGCCGGATGAGCAAAGGAATTGATCTGGGTGATGATCTTGTCCAACCGGTCGATTTCCTGCACCACGATCTGGTTGAAATCTTTGCGGAAGTCGGGGTCTTCGAAGCGCTCTGGCAACAATTGTGCAAATGTTTTGATCGCCACCAGCGGGTTGCGAATTTCGTGCGACATGCTCGCGGCCAGGTCAGTCCAAAACGCCGCGCGATCCACCAGGTCCTGTTTTTGCCGCAGATTCTGCTCAGCTGTCAGGTCGTGAATAACTGCCACTGCGCCCAGCGGAGTGCGATGGTCGAGCAGCCGCCGCGTTTCAACCGATAGCGAACGGCGCGTATTTTGATCGATCCACTGACCAGGTGGAAGAGTAGTGGTGGCATCAAGTGTTTCACGCAACATTACCGCGAGCTTGGTCCCAACGGCTTCGACAGGCCGGTTGAGAACGTCGGCCGTCTTTAGGCCGAGGACATTTTCCGCGGGCGGATTAAACCAGCGCACAATCCCTTCTTCATCGATGGCAACAATTCCCGGCGGAATGGACTTCAAAAGCGTTTCCGCCAGAGTCTTCTGGACCGTTACCTCTTCATAGAGGAGCGCGTTCTCCAGAACGGTCGAGACGTGTTCGGCCAGAATCGTTAACCCTTCCAGGTCGGTATAATCAAACGGCAAACCGGTTACGCGATAACCGAAGAAGAGCCAGCCGATAATCCGGCCCCGCGCGTAAAGCGGAACGATTACTTCCGCGCCGAAGGTATCGAGAGCGCGGCGTAAAAGCAGACGCTGACTTTGGTCTATAACCTGGCCCAGATTGGCACGGGCAATCAAGTGGGCATGGGTTTCGAACCAACGCACCAGCGGATCGCGTTCACCATATTCCACTTCGTTCGTTTCAGGAAGGCAGCGCAAACCGCCTCGGAGCCGATATCTGTCTCCCTGCCGAATCCGAGAAAAGATTCCCACCCGGGTGACGCCAGCCGCATCCGCCACTCCTTCGACTACGTTTGCCAATAGGGTATCGACGTTGTCGAACCGGCGGAACACCCGCGGAAAACGGAGCATCGGGAGGGAAGGAGCGTAGGAACGTTCGCCTGCTCGTTCCGAACGACGATCGGCCTCACTGAACGGTTGACGTGAACCCTCGCGTAGCTCGCGATTTGTCTGTTGCAGGTTCAGGTAGTCAAATGCGCGACTAATCAGGGCCTGAAATCGGCGTCGATCGAGTTCCAAATCTTCAGCCGCATAAATGCCCGATTGTTCCGCGTCCCGCAGGGGCTCAGAACGGGCCGCCCCAAGAGCGATGAGGAGGGAGTCGGGCCAATCCCGCTCCAGCTTCTCCAGCAGATCTCGAGATTCTTTTGCCCGCAGATCCATCAATACCAATGCAGGCGATGACTGCTGCAACACTGCCTCCAGTCGGTCCGGTTCGGCAACGTGTCGAACCTGCGCCATCGTGCGCAAATATGCTTTCACTCGCCGCAATAAATCCGCGTCCTGCGAGTAGAGAATACAGGTGGGAAAGAGCGTCATGCCGCCACCACCTTTTGATCGAACCGAACGAGAGGCAGGAAAATGTGGAAAGCAGTGCCCTTGCTAAGTTCGCTCTCGACCTCAATCTGGCCGCCATGTTCTTCGATAATCCCATGGACGACGGAAAGTCCGAGCCCGGTCCCATAATCTTTCGTCGTAAAAAACGGGTCGAAGACATGAGGAATGTCTTCTGCGCGAATGCCGTCACCGGTATCGCGAATGGAAATGCACAGCGCTTCATGCGCATCTTCTCCTGCGACAGAAAGCTGCGATACCAGCGGATCCCCGGAGCGAATTTGCGTGGCAACGGTGAGTTCGCCGCCCCGTCGCATAGCATCCATCGCGTTTAGGAAAAAGTTTAGAAAAACCTGCTCCAACTGGTCCGCGTCGGCACGGGTAGTGTCGACCTCCGCGTCCCACGACCTCGTCAGCTTGATTTCCTTTTGATAGAGACGGTGCTGCACGAGAAGAAGCGTTTTCTCCAGCACTTCGTGCACATGCATCGGTCGAAGGAGAGGCTTTGCCGGCCGTGCGAATCGAAGGAGCTGATTAACGAGCGAATCGATCCGGTCGGTCTCATGCACTATTAAATTGGAGAATGTTTCGCGAAAATCGGAATCGCTGTAACGCTCCGGCAGCAACTGGGCGAAGGTCTTGATCGATACCAGCGGATTCTTGATCTCATGCGCCATACCAGCTGACAAAGTGCCCAGGCTGGCGAGACGATCGCTCCGGCGAATTTGCAACTCGAGACGTTTTAGTGCGGTAATATCGGTAATTACTGCAAGGGCACCTAGTAATTGACGATCCTGACCATGAAACGTCGAGCTACTCGCGCGCGCGTAAACACCGCCGGAGGCCGAGCGCAGATAGATCTCCCGGTCTTCCTGTCGCTCCCGTGAGGTCAGCGTAGCTTGAACAACCTCGCAAAGCGAACTGGGTAAATCAAAAATGGTTTTCCCCAGCATCGTTTTCGCGCTTAGGCCGGTGATCTTCTCAGCCTCGCGATTGAACACCGAAATGTGCCCATCCGCATCCGCAGCAATGACTCCGGTAGTCAGATTCTGAAGTAGAATCTCGTTATAAATTTTTGCGTTTTG
>DASXIC010000024.1:0-3047 GCA_036498205.1 Chthoniobacterales bacterium
GCGGAATTCGCGCCAATGGCAAACGTTAATATTAAAATTACCGAGACTGAAAAAACCGGGGACTTTCGCAGCACCCGCGCGCTGAAGGCGAGATTGGTCAGAAAATTCCGCATTTGCGGACTCTAATGAGCGTGACATCGAATTCGAGTCCGAACTCTTCTCGTTGAGGAATGGCCTGCCGTCTCTTAAAGTAGTGCGGCGTGAAATTGCGTAGCGTAACACTCGGAGCTGTCCTGCTTGCACTCTGCCTGCGAGATTCTCCCGGGCAAACCGCTGACACTTCGTCGCTCGATTTCGACCAGTTCGGGTTGCTTGCGATTCAGGATGGGGGCCGCCGCAAGCCGATTGATACCTTCGCGCGTGAAGCCCTGATCAAAATTACCGGGCGCTCGAGTTATACGGATCAGGCGGGCAAACATTGGGAGGCGGAAGACTTCGTGCTTTCGGCAATGCTCGAAACCCACGATTGGAAAAATGAGCCGATGGTCCTTGTCTCGTTCGGCAAACTAAAGGAGCAAACCGGCCTGGAAAAAACACAACGCCGTTTTTCTTTCGCGCAGCTGAGTGGATCGGGTGAATTGCAACGGCTGACGAATGAAGCGCATGCGCTCAAGCGCGCGGACAAGCCGCTCGATCGCCTGCAGCAAGAGGCCTTGAGCGTGGGTGACAGGCTCGGGCTGCTCGCGCGCATGATCGACGGCAGCGCCCTGCTGATCGTTCCCGCGCCTGAGAAGGAGACCGATCCCTGGCTCCTGCCCGACCCTTCCGTTGCCGGTGCTTATTATAATGAGGTACAGTTCGCACCGGCGTTTGGGCAACTACAATCAATGGCGACTGCTTATGCTCAAGCCGATTCCTTCGCCTTCGGTCGCTCGGCGAATCAGCTGCGGCAAAGTCTGCGTGCTCTCAGCCCGAAGATTTATCCAAAAGAATCAAACCTGCGGCTGGAGAATTTCTACAACCATTTCCAGGGATTTTATCGGGCTATCTGGCTGTACGGGCTGGCCTTTGTCGTTTTGCTGGTGGCGCACTTGCGCGGACGCGGCCGTCTCCTGCGCAATATCGGAGTTGTGATCGCTATTTGCGCGCTTTGCTTTCACGCCACGGGAATTGTCTTGCGCTGCGTCATTGCCGGTCGCCCCCCGGTAACAAACATGTACGAATCGATTATCTGGGTTTCGTTCGCCGCTTCTTTTTTTGGGATGATCTTTTTCGCGCGTTATCAAACATCGAGTTATCTGCTCGCTTCGTTACCGGTGACGCTAACCGCGCTGCTGCTCGTCCATCAAATGCCCATCGCCATGCCATCCAGTATCGATCCACTGGTGCCGGTGTTGCGGGACAATTTCTGGCTCACGGTGCACGTTCTCACGATCACGCTTAGTTATGCCGCCTTCGCCCTGGCGATGGGCTTCGGGCATATTTTGCTCTGGCGTTACGCCTGGAATCCTCGAACAACGCGTGCTGACGCACCGATCCATTTTTGGCTTTACCGCGTCCTGCAGCTTGGCGTCCTTTTGCTCGCCGCCGGCACCATTCTCGGTGGCGTCTGGGCGAACTATTCCTGGGGAAGATTTTGGGGTTGGGATCCGAAAGAGACCTGGGCCCTGATCGCCCTCCTTTGCTATATCACCACATTGCACGGCCGACTCGCCGGCTGGTGGACGCAATTCGGCTTGGTCGTGGCCAGTGTCGTCTGTTTTTTGGCGGTGTTGATGGCCTGGTACGGTGTTAATTTTGTTTTGGGAAAAGGATTGCACAGTTATGGCTTCGGGATCGGGGGCGAGACTTACGTCGCAACCTTCGTCATTGCAGATCTCCTCTTTGTCGCATTCGCGATTTGGCGCTATCGCACAAGCAAGCGCGCGGGCGCTGCCGCGGGCATTGCCGTCGAACACGTGCCGGTGTCCTGACGCGCAACCCAGTTCCTCGAAGCGAATCCTTTCGGAGGATTCAAATGGCTAAATGCGATTTGTGCGGGAATGACTACGACAAAACCTTCGACATTCGTTACGAAGGCAAAACCAGCACATTCGATTCCTTTGAATGCGCCATTCAAATGCTTGCACCCGAGTGCCCGCAATGCGGATGCAGGATCATCGGACACGGCGTTGAAGATAATGGAAGAATTTTTTGCTGCGCAAATTGTGCGAAACGTGCCGGCGTGACTGCGTTGAAAGATCGCATCTGAGTGCGGGGCCGCCAGTATAGTAAGCTGAAGCCTCGAACGCCAACTGAGCGCGGCATCGCCGGCGACCGTTAAATGGTGCTCGACGTCAGCGTGACTGCAGCCAGGATGAACCATGCGACGAGTTTGCCTGGCTCCATGGTGGTTGCTGTTTTTATCAGTCGCCGGTGGCTTTGGGCGCGCTCTGCAGAGTTTGCAATGCGTCGTCGATCGAGAAGCTGCCTGGCCTTTGGCTCGGCGGGAACTCTTTGAACGTGGCAAGGAACTTTCCGATGTACTGCTGCGCCGGCACCATCACGAAAGCGTGGTCCACCCGCCAGCGTCCGTAGTCGATGCTTTCATGGTCGGCGGTTTCGAACGGATCCGAGCGCAGATTGAAAAGTTTCGGGAAACGCAATGGCACGAAGGGGTCCTGCCACACATCCAGGCTCTGCGCGCGCTGTTCGGCAAAAACGAGCTTCCACTGGTCATAGCGCAGGCCAACCAGCGAACCGTCGTCGTTAAAGTAGAAGAATTCGTGACGCGGGCTCGGTGACTTTCCGGCCAACGTGTCGGTAAGATTGTAGCCGTCCAGATGGACCTTGAAAGTCTTGTTACCGACTTTCATGCCTTTAAGTAATTGCTCCTTCACGTCGGGCACGCCAGCCGCCGCCAGCAGGGTGGGCAACATGTCTTCGTGTGAGAAGATGCCGTTGAGTTTGCTGCCGGGCTTGATGACGCCGGGCCAGCGGATGAAGCACGGCACCCGGTAGCCGCCTTCCCAATTGCTTGCTTTCTCATTGCGGAACGGCGACGCGCCGCCGTCGGGCCACGAAAATTTTTCTGCGCCGTTGTCGGTCGAATACATCACAATGGTGTT
>DASXIC010000025.1:0-11899 GCA_036498205.1 Chthoniobacterales bacterium
GCGGATATGATTCCTTCCAGCATCCATGCCCGGCTCAAATTCAACCCATCCAGATGAGCCAGCTTCGGATCGCTCGGGTCGGGCGAAACTACTATCGATAACCAGGCTGTAGCGGCCTGGCTCGTCGGTATTTGTGGCATAAATGCTTTCAACCACTCAGAAAATTCAGCCGGTGTAAGAACGCGTCGCATCACATCGGCTTCAGCCAGCGACGGCGAAAGAAAATCTTCCCCGGAAGGTTCGTAAGCGAGGGGACAATTCTTATCGGTGAGGAAAAACTTACGCGCTGACTCGCTGGCCAGCTTCGCAAACGCTTCATTGCCGGTTATGCGCGCGTAATCCAGCATCAAACCCAGCGCGAACGCGGTTTGATCGTGCTCGCCGATCCGAACCGGGTGCGAGAGTTTCGGCAGCCAAGCGCTCAATCGTTCTACCGCCGCTTCTTCCAGCGGCCGCAAGTTGGCTGACATCTCCTTCGCTTGCGGATCATCCCACTCCCGCAGCTCGGCGCACAACTGCAGCAGCCAGGCCAGACCATACGGCCGTTCAAAACTTGACCGGCCCACGCCGCGAAGATAATTCGCTTCCTGTTTTAGATTCTCCGCTGTCAGGCTTTTTTTGAGAGCTTCCCGGGCTGGGGCGGCAAACGGGGCATCGGGAAAAGTGCGCACCAGCCGCAGGAGCAACCAATGCCCGTGCACCGACGAATGCCAGTCGTAGCAACCGCAAAAGGCGGGAGTCAGCTTCCTCGGCGGCGCCACATCCGCATCGCTGTTCAAGACGTGACTGATCTTGTTCGGATACTCTTTGTCGACACATGCCAGCGCCAACCGCGCGAATCGGTCTGCCGCTGCTGCGTCAAATCCGCCAGAGGCCGGGTTCGCCGCGGCAGAATGCGGCATAGCATTTTCAGTTGCGATAGTCATTACCGGAAGCAGCAGCAAAACAAAGATCAGATTTCGCATCGTTGTGCCGAGTCTAATCCATGCTTCTTGATTCCGCTCTTTTGCAATCCCTTTTGATGTAGTTACGGCTCTGTGACCCGTGGCTACATCGACGCCGTATACCACAAATCCTTTGTTGCCTTGGCGCCGTGACGCAGACAACTTTCGTTCCCGCCAACGCACGACAGATCTGCTTATGACCTATCCAAAATTCACACCGACAAAATCGCCGACAGCGCTGCTGCGACTCCTCATGTTACTGGCCCTTGCCCAAATCGCAGCTATCTCTGTCACCGCTCAAGAGTCACCAGTGCAAAATTCCGCGCCCGCTTCCAGCGATAATCCGCTCCTTACCGAGAGCACGCTGCCTTATCACATGCCGCCTTTTGATAAGATCAAAGACGAGCATTTCCTGCCTGCGATCGAAAACGGGATGCAGGAACAACTCAAGGAAGTCGACGCTATCGCAGCAAATCCGGAAAAACCCACATTCGACAACACCGTTGTTGCCTTGGAACGAACCGGTCGGGATCTGGATCGGGCCGAACGCACATTCTCCAGCCTCAATGCCGCCGACACAAATCCCACCCGCCAGAAAATCGAGACGGAAATCGCTCCCAGGCTCGCTGCCCATCGCGACGAAATTCATCTCAATCCGAAACTTTTCGCCCGAATCCAGGAACTCTACACCAATCGCGACAAGCTCGGCCTCGATCCGGAATCGAGTTATTTGCTTGAGCGTTATTACAAGGATTTCGTTCGCGCCGGTGCAAAGCTTTCCGATGCCGATAAAACGAGGCTCAAGGCCATCAATGCCGAACTGGCAACGCTTCAGACCACGTTCGAGCAGAATGTGCTCAAGGAAAAGAATGCGTCATCGATCGTGGTCGAGCGACGGGAAGATCTGGCTGGTCTTCCTGATAACCAGATAAAGGCTGCTGCCGCCGCGGCCAAGGCGGACGGCAAAGAAGGAAAGTTCGTGCTGCGTCTTCAGAATACCACGGGCCAGCCCTGGCTTACTTCATTGCAAAATCGCGTCCTGCGGGAACGGATCATGCAGGCCTCGCTCTCCCGCAACAGCAAAGGCGGCCCTTTCGACACCCGCGACGTAGTTATTCGCACTGCGCAATTACGATCCGAACGAGCCAAACTTCTCGGTTATCCAAACCACGCCACCTACCAGTTGGAAGATCAGACCGCCGGCAACGTTCCAACGGTGAACAAACTTCTGGCTCAGCTCGCTCCGCCGGCCGTGGCCAACGCGCGTCGCGAAGCGGCCGATATGCAGAAAGTAGTCGATCAGGAGAAGGGCGGCTTCCAGATCGCTTCCTGGGATTGGGATATTTATTCCGAGAAGGTGCGCAAAGCCCGTTATCAATTCGACGAATCTGAGCTGCGGCCATACTACGAGCTCAATCACGTCATCCTCGATGGTGTCTTCTATGCCGCAGGCAAGCTCTACGGACTCACCTTCAAGGAACGTCATGATCTTCCGGTCTATCAGCCGGATGTCCGGGTCTTTGAAGTCTACGATGCCGATGGCCAGCCGCTGGCCTTGTTTCTCGGTGATTATTACGCGCGTCCATCAAAGCGCGGCGGCGCCTGGATGAATGCTTATGTCCAGCAAAGCGGCTTGTTCGGGACGAAGCCGGTCGTGGCGAATCATCTGAACATCCCGAAACCGCCGGAAGGCGAACCGACCTTGCTCACACACGACGAAGTCAAAACCGCTTTCCATGAGTTCGGTCATGCTTTGCACGGGATGTTCTCGAACGTGAAATATCCCCGGTTCAGCGGCACGAGCGTGCCACGCGATTTCGTCGAGTATCCGTCACAAGTTAACGAGATGTGGGCAACCTGGCCGGAGGTGTTGCAGCATTACGCCAGGCATTACAAGACGGGCGAGCCAATGCCTCAGGCTCTGCTCGATAAAGTCGTGGCTGCGGAAAAGTTCAATCAGGGTTATAAAACCACCGAGTACCTATCGGCCACCATTCTGGACCAGGCGTGGCACCAGTTGAATCCCTCCGAAGTGCCAAAGGACGCGATGGCATTTGAAGCGGAAGCGTTGCACAAGGCCGGAGTCGATTTCCCGCCCGTCCCGCCGCGCTACCGCAGCCCGTACTTTTCTCATGCCTTTGCCGGCGGTTATTCAGCCGGGTATTACTCTTACTTGTGGAGTGAAGTGCTGGACGCTGACAGCGTGGAATGGATCAAGCAGCACGGCGGTTTAAAACGTGAAAATGGCGACCGTTTCCGGCAAACCTTGCTTTCCCGTGGTGGCTCCGCCGACGCGCTCAGTCTGTTCAAAAATTTTGTCGGACGCGAACCGTACATCGAGCCGCTGCTGAAACGCCGCGGTTTGGACAAACCACCCGGCCCGGACGATTCGCACGTCGAAACGACCTCGACAAATTAAGTAGTCGTCGCTGTTTAATTTGTAGCCGCGTCTCTGTGAGACGCGCGACACGGCTCATAGAGCCGTGGCTACAGCAGGCGTGTCGCCAGCGACAAACTTTAGCCTGCTGGCAGCGTTTCTATGCTGTAGCGGCGGCCTGCGACCGCCGGAGTCTCATTGGATAAATCGGCGCTCATAGAGCGCCGCTACAGAGGAAAGTACGCAGTCAATGCGTGCCGGCGGTCTGGTCCCCGGCAGTTCGCGTCGGATTCGCCGTCCGACGGTTACCAACTCTTTACTCGGCAAACGGCCCGAAGCCGTGAAAGTCGTCGACCCGAACCGCATTCCCGGTATTGTCGTAGACGGTGTTCTTGATGGCGTCACCGTTCGTTCCCGGTTTCAGGGCGCTCCTGAATCTTTTGTGTTTCTCTTCGTTGCCGACATAGAGCTGATTATGTTTTTTGTCGGCGTAAACGTAGTAACGTTTTCCGTTCTGCTTAACGGCGCAGATTTTCCGGTCCGGCAACGCTTTGACCTGTTTTTTTTGCGCGTCGTTCTCGGCCCGCATCGTTTGGAAACCGGCCGATTTCAGCATGTCTTCGGGGCGCGCGCTCGGTGTCGGTGATGCCGCCGTCAAAGTCAGCACCGCTGCCAGGAAAACAACAGACTCCAATTTGAACAACTTCATGATTTTACCTCCACTGGGTTGAGCTTCTGAGGCCTGCCCTTCTACACCAATCGGTCGTAGCAGAGCGAGAATAAATCCAGCGACCAGCCAGAGTACCGGCGGCGGCGAGTTGAAATAGTGCGCGGGCAGCGTTTCTGTGCTGTAGCGGCGGTCTGCGACCGCCGAAGTCTCATTGCTGAAATCGGCGCTCATAGAGCGCCGCTACAGAGAAGAGTTGATCTTGTAGCCGCGTCTCTGTGAGACGCGATCTGGAGCAGATCGCCGGGGGCAATTTTCGTTTCGCAAGCCCCAGGACACGGCTCATAGAGCCGTGGCTACAGCAGACGGATCGCCCGCGACGCTGTAGTGTCCGCTGTCTTAGCGGAAAAAATAAATCCAAATTGATCAGAAAATCAGAAAATCAGAAAATCAGAAAATCAGGAATCGGTAAGCCGGCAGCTGGGACGTGGGAACGAGACCAAATTAGAATTGATTATAGGCCAATTCGCTTACGCGGCACTTCTGTAGCGCCACTCTTGTCGGCTGCAAACCTATAGCGGCGGTCTGGGACCGCCGAACCCGTCATTTGATTCCGGCGCTCACAGAGTGCCGCTACAGAAGATCCATCTCTATTTCCCATCTGAGCTGTGACCTCTCATTCCTGAATTACCTCTGGCAAAAACCGCGATTTGCTGAAGATTGATCAGGGTCAATCGACATGAACGAAACGGCGGGAAACGGTAACTCAGATGGCGCTCCAACTGGAGCGACGGCCGCCACTTCCCGCGACATCCCTCAGGTTCCTGAAGGCAGTTTACCGTCGGCGGAGGGCGCGGCCCGTACTACCACTGCAGCTTTGCAGCCGGACAGTCCATCAGCTGCTGGTGCAGCTCGCAATGTGACCGCGGCATCGCAGCCTTCGCAAGACCGGGCGGATTTGCGACCGGAGAATATCCAGGATGCAGTAATTCGATTAGCGGGCAACTCGCAGGACGGCATTCAGACTGCGGGGGCATTCCTCGCCCGCTTGGCAGGTCGCAGCGACCACGACGTCATGACCTACATGACCATTCCCGCCACCATCTCCGGGGGTCCGTCAATTTTTCAGGTCCGGATCGGTTCCGGCGAAGTATTATCGGCCGGAGACGAAGCGGACTTTCTGGTGGCGTTTTATCAGCACAGCTACCAGGACCACATCGATTTTCTCAAGGAAGGCGGCGTGCTGCTTTACGATTCCGACAACGTCGAGCCGAACCTGGACGACAAACGTTTCGTTTATGTCGGCGTACCCATTACCGGGCTGACGGTTGAAGCCCTCGGTGGAACGGCCAAAGACAAAGGGAAAAACATTTTCGTTCTCGGTCTGATCGCGAAGATTTTCAGTCTCGATGCCGATAAATTGAAACGGATTATCAGCGAAAAATTTGCCGGCAAAGACCAAAGCATCGTCAACACCGCGATGATGGCGTTCCAGGCGGGCTACGCTTACCCGGTCGGCAAGGTTCTGACCCACCAATATCAGTTCGAGCACGTCCCGAAGACGGGGGGCCGCGCCCAGATCACGATGGATGGGAACCAGGCGATCGCTTATGGATTGATCGCGGGCGGTGTGCGCTACGGCGCGGGTTATCCAATTACCCCGTGGTCGTCGATCATGGAAGTGTTGCGCCGCGAGCTGCCGAAGTACGGCGGCATTTTTGTCCAGGCTGAGGACGAGCTCGCGTCGGTCTCGATTGCGCTTGGTTTTTCCTACTCGGGCTATCTCGCTGTTACCGGCAGCGCCGGCCCTGGCATCTCGCTGAAAACGGAAGCCATCGGCTGGGCTTCCATGGCCGAGATCCCGCTTGTCATTTGCAATATTCAGCGGGGCGGCCCGAGCACGGGACTGCCAACCAACGTCGAGCAGAGCGATCTGCATCAGGCCATTTACGGTGGGCACGGTGACAGCCCGCGCGTGGTCCTGGCGGCAGCGAGTGTGGAGGATTGTTTCTACATCGCGATCGAAGCGGCGCGAATCGCGCGCAAATACAGCACCCCGGTCTTCATTTTGAGCGACACTTCGCTCGCTACCCGCATTGAAGCGTTCGACGAACCCGATCTGTCCAACTTGATGGTCGATCCGAAACCCGACCTATCGCCGCGCCAGACTTTTAAGCCGTACCCAGTCGATGCCATCACTCAGCACGTCGCCCCCGGCACGCGGATTCTCGACGGCAAATATCCGCTCATGTCCGGGCTCGAGCACGATGAGATGGGGCATCCCACTGGTAGCCCGAAGCTGCATATGGTCATGACGGCAAAGCGCCGCAACAAATTGCGCAAACTGGCCGAGGAAATTCCGACCCCGGAAGTTTACGGCGACCAGGAAGGCGACACCCTCCTTGTCGGTTGGGGATCGACTTACGGCCCGATCCACGACGCGGTGAAACTTGCGCGCGATCATGGGGAAAAAGTGGGCGCGATTCATTTACGCCACATTCATCCGCTGCCAAACGGCCTGGAAAAAATCTGGCCGAAGTTCAAGCGGATCGTTGTGGTGGAGATGAACGACCAGGGAGTTTACGGTTACGGCCAGCTCGCCATCATCCTTCGGGCGCGCTACTGCGAGCCGAAGATCGAGAGCTTCACCAAAACCGACGGCCTCACTTTTCGGGTCAAGGAAATTTTGGAAGGCGTCTTCGAAGGCCGCTCATTTGCGGCCAGGAAAATTCCGCGTGAAGGCGTTCCGGTGGTACACGCCGATACCGCGCCCGAGACTGTGAAATCCGTAAGAGAAGTCGTGCCTCAGGGAGTCGGATAATATGAATTGCGGAACGCGGAGTGCGGATTTCGGATTGAAGGGTAGCGCACGCGTCCCGCGTGTCCTCTTCGGCGTCTCGCCGAAGACTCGAGAAAGTATTTCCAAAATATGAGTGACACATTAACCGTTCCATCCGCCAGTCCGGCATCTGACAGAGAGAAACTGACCAAGAAAGCGATCACGGCAGACCATCCGACCTGGTGTCCAGGTTGTGGCGATTTCGCGGTCCTGGCTTCCTATTACAAGGTTCTCGAGAAACGCCAGATCGATCACGAGAAGATCGTCACCCTGGCCGGGATCGGTTGTTCGTCCCGGTTTCCTTATTTCGTGAATGGTCACGGCGCCCATTTCATTCATGGCCGCGCGGTCCCGCTCGCATCCGGGATCAGCCTGGCCCGGCCCGACCTGCACGTGTTTCTGTTTGGCGGCGACGGAGACGGGTTTTCCATCGGCGGCAACCATGTCGATCACGGTGCGCGCAAGAACATCAACATGGTCTATTTCATCATGGACAACTTCGTCTATGGCCTGACGAAGAAACAGACCTCGCCCACCTCCCCAATCGGTTTTAAGAGCAAAACCGATCCGACCGGAGCGATCGATCAGCCAGTCAATCCGATGAAGAAATTGATCGCCGGTGGCGCCACATTCATTGCCCGGACCCATGCCACTCAGGTCAATCACATGATCCAGATGATCGAGCGCGCGATGGATCATCAGGGGTTCAGCGTGATCGAATGTTTGAGCGAATGTGTCGAGTTTTACCCGGGCGCGTTCGATCCAGCCAATCCGAGAAAAGGCGGGAGTTTCGAGCTGATCCAGGAAAAGAAATGGGACAACACGCCCGAGGACGAGCTCCGCCACGACGTCACCGACGAGCTCGCCGCCTATAAACTGGCCCAGTTGCCTTTCCCCGGCGTATTCGGCGTTTTCTACCAAAGCGATCGCCCAACTAAAAACGCGCTGGAAAAGAAATGGATTGAGAGTACTCGCGAAAAAGTCGGCAACGCGTCCGATTTGGACCTTCTCCAAAAGACATTCGACCGCATGAAGTGACAACGCGTTTCGCGTTGTCATCCTGAGCGAAGCCGAAGGATCTCGCATTTCTGGAGGGCCGCGCGCTGTCGCGTCCTCTGCCAGATCATCTTGAGCGAGCGCTGGCGGCTGCTACGATTGCAATCGGTGAGCGCTTTTGAATTAAACGAAGAGCTTTCTCAACACAGAGACAACGCTCAATTCAGTTCGATCTGAACATGTCGTCGCTCAAGGATCAGTTGCGCGCGATCCTCAAAGAAAGGTCGGTTTGCCAGGGCGATTTTACTCTCGCCTCCGGCGCCAAGAGCGATTTTTACGTCGACGCCAAACTCACGACTTCAAACCCGCGCGCAGCAATGCTGGTTGGCCAGGTGGGGTGGGACCTGATCCAGGAAACCGCCGCTGCCCGGAAGATCACAATCAACAGCATCGGCGGATTGACCATGGGTGCCGACTGGATTGCGCTAAGCATCGGCATCGCGGCGCATCTGGAGGACCCGGAAACAGCAATCCAGATCTTTAGCGTCAGAAAATCGGCCAAGGAACATGGCCGGCTCAAGCGGATCGAGGGTAATTTTTCTCCGGGCGACTCAGTAGTTGTGATTGACGACGTCATCACCACTGGCGGATCGACCATTCAGGCGATAGAAGCGATCGAAGAAGGGAAGGGGCGCGTCGCTTTTGTGATCGCGCTGGTAGATCGGGAGGAAGGCGGACGCGAAAACATCGAAAAACTTGGCCATGCCGTCGTTCCCATCTTTACTCGTTCCGAGCTGGTAAGGAATGACGCTGGCTAACGTTCGAACATCGGCGTTGGTTGAGAGGCGCGCGGCTCTTCAATCGAGGTCGAAATTGTTGCGACACTCGTTCGGCATTCCTTGGAAGAATGAAGTAGAGCCGCCTGCCTGAAACGCCTAAGTTCTGCACCGATGTCGGACGAGGAGAAGATGCAGCTGCGATTGGAGATCGCGCATGTTCTCTTCATCGACATCGTCGGTTACTCGAAGTTGCTCATCGATGAGCAATCGGAAGCGCTCCAGGAACTGAATGGAATTGTGCGCAGCACCGAGGCGGCGCGCGAAGCGGAAGCAGCTGGCGAGCTCATCATTCTTCCCACGGGCGATGGCATGGCGTTGGTTTTCACGGGCTCGGTGGAAGAGCCGGTCGAATGTGCACTGCAAATCAGCCAGACATTGCGCGCGCAGCCGAGCCTGCCCGTGCGGATGGGGATTCACAGCGGCCCGGTCCATCACGTTGCTGATGTGAACCAGCGCGAAAATATCGCCGGCGCCGGAATCAACATTGCGCAGCGGGTGATGGACTGCGGCGATGCCGGTCACATTCTCCTCTCAAAACGGGTGGCTGATGATCTGGCGCAATACCGGCGCTGGCAGCCGTATCTGCACGACCTCGGCGACTTTGAAGTCAAACACGGCGTCGTCGTTTCGGTGGTGAATCTTTATGCCGACGACGTTGGCAACCCAAACTCGCCGGAGCGCTTGAAGCATGGCAAGCAGATTTCGCCACGCTCGGCCGCAGACGGCCGCGGAAAGCGCCGGCCCATTTTGGTAACGCTG
This sequence comes from Chthoniobacterales bacterium, assembly GCA_036498205.1. Lineage (GTDB taxonomy): Bacteria > Verrucomicrobiota > Verrucomicrobiia > Chthoniobacterales > UBA10450 > AV69. The sequence continues at coordinate 9,422 of DASXIC010000025.1, forward strand.
ATCGTCGGCTTCATGCTCTTCACCCTGGCGGTTCTGGCGATTATCTTTGCTCCGGCCATTCTGAAGCAGACCAGGACGCGGGCAACGTCTGCGCCGCTGGCGTCTGCTTCTGCTGCGCCGTCCGCTCCTTCTATTCCCCAGAAGAGCGTGGCCGTGCTGCCGTTCCAGAATTTTAGCGATAACAAAGAGAACGAATTTTTCGCGGACGGCGTCCAGGACGATATCCTGACCGCGCTATCTAAAGTGGCTGACCTGAAAGTGATCTCGCGGACAAGCGTGATGACTTATGCGGCAGGGGCACAGCGCAACCTGAAGGAAATCGCGCAAGCACTGGGGGTTTCGCACATTCTGGAAGGCAGCGTGCGCCGCGCCGATGGCAAAGTGCGAGTTAGCGCGCAGCTCATCGACGCTCGTAACGACGCGCACGTTTGGGCTGATACTTATGATCGCGACCTTGCGAATGTGTTTGCGATTCAAAGTGAGATTGCGAAGGCGATCGCGCAGCAACTACAAGCCAGGCTATCGCCGCCGGAAAAAGCTGCACTGGAAGAACAGCCGACAAACGACCTCGAGGCGCACGATCTTTATATGCACGCAAAGTTGCTCAATGAGGCTTCCTCATACGACGCGCGCAGGCGGGAAAAACTACTTCAGGCCGTTAACTTGCTTAACCAGGCGATCGCACGCGACCCGAACTTCTTCCTCGCGTATTGCCTTCTCGAAAACACGCAGGCGCTACTTTATTTTTACGGGGGAGAGCACATGCCGGAGCGCCGGGCGTTAGCCGAGGCAGCAGTAAACGCTGTTTCGCGCTTGCGGCCAGATGCAGGCGAAACTCATCTCGCCCGCGCCGATTATCTGTATCGCTGCTATCTCGACTACGAAGGCGCTCGCGCCGAGCTGGCAATCGCGCAGCGTTCACTTCCAAACAATGCCCAAGTGTTCGCGCTGCTCGGCTACATTGCTCGCAGGGAAAACAAGTGGGACGAATCCACCAGGCACCTCGAGCATGCCTTACAACTCGATCCTCGTAACTGGTTTTACCTCCAGCAAATCGCGCTGAGCTATAATTTCCTGCGCCGTTACCCGCAGCTCGCGACGACACTCGATCGCGTCCTGGCAATCAAGCCGGCAGACGTCAACACCCGAGTGGCGCGCGCGGCAGTTGAAATGGACGCCAGCGCCGACACTGGTCCGCTACGGAAAACACTCGATGAGATCACTGCGCAAGACCCGGCTGCCGTTGGCGGATCGGCGCAGGCCTACATGGTGCTTGCCATCTACGAGCGTGACCCGGAGGCGATCCGTCGCGCAAATGCAGTAACTCCTCAACCCGGCATCGAGTTCGAATCGGTCGTGCTGCCGCGGCCATTTTGGGAGGGGTTGATCGCGCGTATTCAAGGTGACACCGCGCGGGCGCACCAAGAGTTTGCGGCCGCGCGGCTGGAAGTGGAGCAGATGCTCCGTGACCAACCGGACTTCGGCTCGGCGTTTTGCTCTCTGGCTGTGATCGATGCGGGGCTCGGCGACAAGGAAAACGCCCTGACGGAAATCGGGCGCGCGCGTGAATTAGTGCCGATCGAGAAAGAATACATTAATGGCTCTACCATCATGTGGTTCTCGGCCGTAGTTTACGCGTGGGTAGGAGAGAAAGATCGCGCAATCGAGGAATTAACGAGGGTCGTTCACATGCCGAGCACGGTTAGCTACGGCAGCCTTCGCTTAAATCCACTGTGGGATCCCTTGCGCGACGATCCGCGCTTTGAGCAAATCGTTAATTCCCTTGCCCCAAAATAGCTGATGAGGCGCCGAGCTTATTTGTTGGGCCATTGCGGCCACGTCCGCACCAGAGACCCGACCGCTTTCAACCGTCTCTCGGCTAGTCTGTCAGCCGCGACATAGGTGGGTACCTTGTCGAGCTTCGCGATTTCAAAAATGCGAAGGACGCTGTCATATATCTCGTCTGCTTTGCGCAGTGATTGCTGCGCGTCCCAGTTGGCCAGCTCGCTATAGACGTTGATCACGCCCCCGGCATTGGCGACGTAATCGGGCGCGTAGAGAATGCCGCGTTTCTCCAGTTCATCACCATGGCGCTCCTCCAGCAGTTGATTGTTCGCGGCACCGGCGACGATCTCGACCTTGAGTTGCGGGATCGTTTCGTCGTTGATGATTCCACCAAGGGCGCAGGGGGCAAAAATATTCGCCTGCTGACCGACGATCTCATCCGGCTTTACCGCTTTCACGCCGAAATCGTCTACGACGCGCTTCACCCGCTCAGGATCGATGTCGCTGACGATCATGTTCGCGCCGACGGGACTCAATTCTTTCGCGAGGTAGTAACCGACGTGCCCGCACCCCTGGATCGAAATTGTCCTGCCGGCAAGATCGTCCGATCCCCAACGCCACTTCGCCGATGCCTGGATCGCCCGAAACACGCCGCGCGCCGTGACCGGCGATGGATCGCCCGACCGGGCAGTG
>DASXIC010000026.1:0-29265 GCA_036498205.1 Chthoniobacterales bacterium
CGATATGAATCCGATCGATCACAGATGAGCAATGTGACAGTTACCTTGCAATCGCCCGAGACGAAATGATTTCACTCTGCGAACATCAGAAGAGGGCGCGAATTACTCTTGCTTTAGTGACGCGACGATTTTCTCAAAACATGCATCGCCGCGCAGCGGATCCCAGTACGGGCTTAAGCGCAACGAGCCGTAACTGACGCCTGATGGGACGGCAGTAAGCGCCTGAAGCCGCTCGCAAGCCAACGGTTTTTCGCCGGTCCAGGCATAAATCGTGGCCAGGTTTTCAGCCAATGACGCTCCAGCCAACGCATCCTTGGCAATCGGTAGTAGATCAGTGGCACGTCTTCCTTCGGAAATGGCGTCCTCCTTGTTTCCCAACGCGGCGTCGATCATTCCAAGAACTGAAAGCGCCTCAGGATACGCCGGTTGTTCGCGTACAATTTTCTCGATCTCCGTGCGAGCGGCGGTAAACGCGCGTCTGGTCCCGTTTTCGTCGCGTCGGGCATACGCGATAAGGCCACGGTACCAGTCGATCGGATAGCGGAAGCCGCCCTCGTCAAGACCGTCTGGTGGAGCAGCGGCCAGGGCTCGATCCGCAGCTGAAAAGTCACGCTCGGACAACGCGAGGGTGATCCACTGAGAGATCAAAGTGGCGAGGGCATCAGGATCCTGGGCGCTAATTTGCTCAAAGGCCGAGTGCAGCGGCCGAGTATCCCCGCGCCATTCCCGATCCACTATCGCTCGCTGTATGCGGGTGTTGGTATCTTTCGGTTGGATCGCCACAACCCGGTCCAATACGGCGGCCATCTCTTTATAACGCCGCTGGTTTTGGTAGTTGAACGAGACCTGCTGAAGGATGAACAGATTCCGCGGATCCAATTCGAGCGCCCGCTCCATTTCCTGTGTGCTTTTGTCCCACTGGCCTTCACGCCTGTCGATGTAACCGGTCAGGAGAAGTAGTAACGGCTCGTTTGGCAATAACGGGCGCGCCTTGCCCAGCTCTTCGCGGGCACGCCCATAGTCGCGGTAGCCCCAATAAAAGTGTTGTGCATTCGCGAGATGACCCTCGCCAGATTCGGGTTTGAGGCGTTGAACCGCTCTCAGAGCCTGGTCCGCCATCTTTAGGCGTTCTTCCGTATGGTCGAAGCCAAGAAAATAGATTCGATCATGCGCGCCCGCTAACTGGCAATAAGCTAGAAAGAAAGAAGGATCGAGAGCGATCGCTTGCTCGAGCAACTGCACGGCCTGCAACAGGCTCTCCTTGCCGCGAGCGCTGAACGCTATTCCAAAAATCAGGTCCCTCGCCTGTAAATAGAAATGGTAGGCCGCGAGATCGGCCGTGGGGCGCTCCTCAATCGCGGTTTTTTCATTCGGCGAGAGTTTGGCTTTTAGCTGAGTAACAATTTTTTCAGCCACCTCGTTCTGCATTTGGAACACATCGGCTAGATCGCGCTCGTACTGATCGGCCCAGATATGAGCGTCGGTTTTTGCTTCGATTAACTGAGCGCTAACTTTTATGCGGCCGCCGATGCGCTGGACCGTGCCCTCGAGAATATTTGCCACTCCCAGATCACTGGCAATAGCACGGAGGTTGCGGCTAACGCCAGTCTTGTACTGCAGCACGCTGGTGCGGCTGATCACCTTGAGATCGGCCACCTTGGCGAGATCGCTTAAAATTTGATCCTGAATGCCGTCGGCGAAATAAGCATTTTGCTTTTCGTCGCTCAGGTTTTCGAATGGCAGAACAGCGACGCTTTTCTCCTGAGCGGGACCGACGCCGGCGATTTTTGCCTGCGAACGCCCCGGAAAATACCCGTGAAACAGCAGCCAGACACAAAACACGATCGCCGCAACCGACAGAGCAAGTGCCGCAGCCAAGGCGATCATTGGAAAACGCGGCGCTGAAACCGAGCGAATTTCCGTCTGGCGCGATTTCGCGCGCCACCGCCGGCCCTGACGAAGTTTGGACGGGACCTCGGGATTACCAAGCCCATCTTTGCAAAGATTAACAATGTGGAGGCGCAACCCATGCTTGACTTCGCATTCGCCCAAATCGTGCAGATACGGTTGCCAGTGGCGATACTGCGCGAGATCATCGGCCACGTGCTTGGAGAGGAGGATATGGCCGGCATCACCACAATCCATCACCCGCTGCGCCACGTTGATGCCGGCACCGGCGATGTTTGACTGATCGTTTACGTCCTCGACGCGATTAATCGGTCCGCTATGTACGCCCATGCGCACCGTAAAGGTAGGTTGGTCTTTCAGCCGCTGGCTGATCTCCAGAGCGCACTTGGCAGGCTCTTCCGGGCTGTTGAAAAACAGCAGCGCCATGCCATCACCCGTCGGTATTCGGATGAGCTTGTCCGCTGCTTCGGCGGCACGGAAGCAATCGCAGCTACGCACTATTTTATTCAGCTTGCGCAAGACCTCGACTTGCTCGTTCACCAGGAGCGCTGAATAACCGACGACGTCGATCAACAACAGGTGCGCGATCTCAAGGCTGAGCTCGGCACTTTCCTCCGCCGATGTATGATCAAGTGGCACACGAGCTCCCGTAACTGAGGGTAGTTTAGCATGCTGAAATTGCAGCCACAGTCGAGAGAAAACGCGCAGTCGTCAGGCTCTCTGCCGCTCCAGCGAATAGCGGCTAAAGATTGAGCCGAAAGCTGCGAGATTTAAGACAATCATAATCAGTGCAAATAGTTGCAAGCGCATGGCGACGGCGATACCCAGGTGCATCAGCAAGACTAACAGCAACCAGATTAGCCTGGTTGTTCGAAGCCAAATGAAAATTGGATACCCGAATTCGAGGAGGCAAATGAAGATGCCGAGAAACGGGAAAAGGTATTTCACCGAAAGCAATGCATGGGGCGGAATTACGTTGAAGGGGGGACGGGTCAATGCCCGCCACATGCTTGTCCCGTCCCACCAACCGGCGCCTAGCAATTTTGCCAGACCGCCAAAAAAATAGATGAAGCATAGATGGAGTTGTAAAACGCGCTGGTGAAATCCGATTCGATATGCTGCTTTCAGTGGCCACTTGAACAGGAACGCGTCGAGTGAATAGCGGTCGGGTAATGGCGCAAGTGCGAGATAGAAAAGCCCGATCGTCATAAAACTATCCACGCCGTAAGTAATGAATCCGCCACTGCCTCGCGCGGCGAGATGAAGCAGCCAGGCCGCGACCGCAGACGGGCGGCAAAGGAATCCCGCGAGCAGAAAAAGACCGCTGCAAAGCAAAGCTGCCCAGGCGAGGGCTAATGTCGCGTCTTCACCCAGGCCGAGCTTACCGCCAACTACCACAAGCCATCCCAGCCGCGGAATAAATGCGCTCTTAACACTGAGAATAGCCTCTGTGAGTTCCCGGCTAATAACACCTTCAGTGTCCGCGGCGAACAGATAGCTCCAGTCTCGCCGGAGTGAAAAGGCATACAGGATTACCTGAAGACCGAGACCGAACCTTAGGATCGTTATCCAGGCGTCAGACCGAACTGGAAACAAGAATTGCTCCAGCCGTTGACGAAGCATTCGCTACGGCTGCTTTGCGCCCGCAGATGCCCCCGGAAAGCGAAAATCATACGCATACGTAAACTGATACGATTCGTTCTTTCCGTGCTGAAACTCGTTAGGAGTTGGCAATAGAACCAGGCCCAAAACTGCACGGATCAATGTTGCCTCCGGATGTTCCTGCCAAACGGAGTAGGCCATCATTTTAACCATGACCTCGCGCAGTTCGTCGTAGGGAGTACCGCCGATGTTGTCGATCAAAGTAGATAGCCGAAGACCAGCAGCGGTGCTACTGACGCGCGGTAGTTCGTAATCAACACGGCCATCCGGGTAATGTATCTCGAAGACAAGTTTATAGTTCTCCGGCACATTCGGAGCAAAGAAACCGTAGCCTGCATCGATTCCACTGGCATAGGTGTAAACACTCACCAGTTGGCGCAGCGGATTGGAAGAAGGAAGGCGTTCTCCCAGTAATACCGAGAGGGCTGATTCCGCACCGCGTGAGTAGGCAGTAAGAAATGCCGGTAAAAAGGTGTATCCTCGGCCTATGACCGAAAGGGTGTCACGCCAGCACACCACCGAGATCAGACAGAAGTGCGCCAGACAGCATAGAATGAGGAGTTGCTTTCGCTGCACGCGCGATCCGCTCGAGAGACTCAGCGCCGCCTGTTTCTATTTATATTTATCCAGGATCGGCTTGAGCTCCGTCACCAGATTCATCGAAGCCTGTATCTTCTGAGCCTGGGTCACGCCGCTACCGACCGGACTGGCAGATGGCATGACCTGCGGATTGTTGCCGGTTCCCGGGCTCGGTTCAGTCGTCGCTTTCTGAGGATTGTTCCCGACTCCCAACTGCACAGCAAATTGGGTGAAACCCGTCTTTTTCACGTTGGCCGCCATGGCGGACATCAGTGTCTGATCAAGGACAAGCTTCTTAAGGGAGCCCCGGGTTTTTGTCACCTGGGTGTTGCGGTAGGTTTTCAGCTGGTAGATTTCCTTATCATATTTGCTCAGAATCCGGTTCACCTCCGCTGCGTCAGAATCGGAGACCTCAGTGCCGGGAAGCAAGATCGCGACGCCTCCGGAATCAAACACAACGTTGTGTTTCGTGTCTCCTGGGTTGCCGGAAGGGTGCGTAGCGCACGAGGAAATTGTTAACCAGACGACAAACAGGCCCACTGCGAGACAAGCACTGATGATCAGTCGCGTTCTCACACCGTCCGGTTTGAGCCGCGGCCTCGTTATTTGCAAGCAGAATCTTGCTTGCCCGGCTGGCCAGCCGTTTTAGAGCTACCGCTTTATCCCAGACGAAAGCGCAGGTCGTGGATGGTTTTGCCGCCAAAGCGCTGTTTCAATTTTTTTAATACTTCGGCTTTTGAGATTTGCTCCAGCTCGTAATGCAGGGAGGGCTGGAGAACGCGGACATAGAGGACGCTGTTGCGCAACGCGACCGGCGCGGAATGGGCGGCAATGAAGTCCCCGACAACGGAGGCCCAGGCTTCGATCACTTCGCTTTCACGGAGACGTTCCTTCAAGCCAAGTTTTTGCATCAAAGCTGGCAACAAATCGGAACTTTGCTGCCAGCGATCATGCCGCGCGATTGGCTGAGGCAAGCCTCGCCATTCCTGAATGACAGCGGCACGCAAAGCGGAATTCATTGCTCGTTCTTTAGCAAAGAACGCAATTGTTGAAAGAGTTAAAAAATTAGAACGCTAAACAGGCAGCAACTGCAGTCGATGGCAGCTACCGCTAAGCGCCCCGGGCCGTGCAATCCAACAAATCGAGTTTCAAGTCTACAGGGAATTGGCGTGGCGCGCGCTTTTGACGATTTGCGCTGCCCGCAACCTCAATACTTCCGCCGCATGTTGCTCGGCAGAATATTTAACTCGGTGCGATATTTGGCGACGGTGCGGCGGGCGATCGGAATCCCGCGTTTGCTCAGAATTTCGACAATCTCCTTGTCACTGAGTGGGGCGTTGCCGTCTTCGCCCTTGACCAGGTCGAGAATGGCTTCTTTGACGCTGGTGTTGCTCATCGATTCGCCGCTCGAGGTCTGGTAACCGGGCGTGAAAAAATATTTCATTTCGTAAACGCCCTGCGGGGTCGCCATGTACTTGCCGCTGATGGCGCGGCTGACAGTGGTCTCGTGTACCCCGACCGCATCGGCGATCTGCACCATGGTCATCGGCTTTAATTGCGACGAGCCGTGCTCGAAGAACTCGCGCTGCCGCGATACAATCTGATGCGCGATGTTGGAAATCGTTTGCTGGCGCTGGTGAATTGATTTGATCAGAAATTTCCCGCTCCGGATTTTGTCGCGGATGTAATCCTTTACTTCGTTGCCGTTTCCCTCCTGCGCCATGATGTCCTTGTAGGTGTTGCTGATGCGCAGATGCGGAATTTGTTCGCCGTTCAGAATGATCTGATACTCGCCGTTGATTTTTTCCACCGTTACGTCCGGAACCACATAATTTTTCGGCGCCTCGGCAAAAATTGCGCCTGGCCGCGGTTCCAATTGCGCAATGTTATTGGCGCATTTCTGCACTTGTTCGACGGTGATGCCCATTCGCCGGGCGATCTCAGGGAAACGTCGTTTGCCCAGATCCTGCATATGCTCCGCGATGATCTTGCACTCGAGACTATTTCCTTTACCCGAGCGTTTTAATTGAATGAGCAGGCATTCCTGCAAATCGCGCGCCCCCACCCCTGGCGGGTAAAAGCTCTGGACGAGGGTGAGCATGTGCTCGAAATCTTCCCGCGCAATCCCGGTGTTAAGCGCCATTTCCTCCGGAGTGGTCTGGAGAAAACCGTTATCGTCAATGTTGCCGATGATGAGCTCGGCCGTTTTGCGATCGTTCGCGTTGAGAACCTGCTGATTGAGCTGAGACATGAGATGCTGTTGCAGCGTCTCCTGGGTCACAATCGAATCGAAAAAGAACTGCCGCTTCTCTTCGTCTTCGTGTGAACGGGCGCTGTAACCGCTCGATTGCGCCATGTAATCGCGCCATTCCTCATCGAGCTTGGCCAGCTTGTCGAATTCCTCCTTAAACTCCTGATCGGCGGCCGCGGTGTCAGTGCTGGGAGGCGCTTCCGGGTCTGTTGCCAGCTCCTCCAACACGGGGTTGGTTTCCATCTCCTGCTGCACCAGGTTGCGCAACTCGAGCAGGGGGGCCTGAAGAATGAGCAAGCTCTGCTGAAGCTGAGGTGCGAGGACCTGCTGCAGGGAGAGATTCTGCGATTGATGCATTCCTTGGCCAGCCATTGGGCGCAAATGATAGCGACCTTGAATTTTCACGTCTAGCAATTTTCACGCCGTGCGCGGTTCAAAGAGGACTTACCGCCTCGGAAAAACTTTTGGGGAACGCTAAATGCTCAACTAAAACCCAGCCTTTTATGAACCGGACGCTCTTTATCGCGACTCTGGCAGTTGCTGCTGCCACGGTCTCTCTGCCGGCCCAGGCTCCGGAGGTGGATGAGAAACGCCAGCAACTCGACGCCATTATAAAAGAAATCAAGGCGCAACAGAGCGAAATGGCGGCAAACCAGGCGAAGATCGACGAAAAGGTCGCGGCACTAGCCGAGACCGTGCGGGTTTCACGAATCTTCGCCAGCCGTGGGGGCCGGTAATGCGCGTTTCGAAGTTTCTCTCGCTCGGCGTAATTACGGTTTTTACCGCGTTCGGAGTCCTTGCGCAGTCCCCAGCGCCAACGAGTTCAGCAGCACCGATCATTGTTTCACCGGCAGCAGGTTCTGCTCTGGCTGCTTCACCAGTTACGACGCCCCACACATCACCCGAACTCGACTTCACCGTCGAAATCAATCTGCTGCAAGAGTTAAAAACGAAAAACGAAGAAACGCTGAAAAAACAGCAGGCGGCACTGGAAGCACTCGATCAGCTGCAAAAGGACGCCGACCAAATCCGAATCTTTACGAAGCGCGGCTAATTCAGTCGCTCACTTACAGCCGATTATTTTTTCTTCGGCTCAACCTTCCGGTAGAGCGTGGCCATGCTGATGCCAAGCGTGCTGGCGGCTTTCTCGCGCGACCCGCCACAATGCGCCAGGGTTGCCTCGATATAGGACCGCTCCTGTTGTTGAATAAAATTATCCAGGGTCTCGCCCACCGGCATGGCGGCGCGCGCTTGCTCCTCCTTTTCACCCATGGCTGCAGCGACAATATTCGGCGGCAGATCTCCCGGCAAAATCATCTCGTTCTCACACAACGCGCAGGCCCGCTCAATTGCATTTTCCAGTTCCCGTACGTTGCCGGGGTAGTCGTAGTGAGAGAGAATTTCGACCGCCTTCTGCTCGATCTTCTTCGGCTCGCCGCCACCCGCCGCCGCCTGCTTTTGTAAAAAGTGATTTACTAACAGCGGGACATCTTCAAGTCGTTCGCGCAACGGAGGAATTTCGATTGGTATGACCGCCAGCCGGTAATAAAGATCTTCGCGGAATGTCCCGTCTTTCAATTTTGGAAGCAGCGGCTCGTTCGTCGCACCCACCACTCGAACATTGACTGGCGAGCTCTTGTTATCGCCGACTCGACGGACTTCTCGCTCCTGCAGCACTCGCAATAATTTAGTCTGCAGAGGAGGCGCCATGGAATTGACTTCATCGAGGAAAATGGTGCCAAGATTGGCTTCCTCGAATAATCCGCGCTTATCCGCGACGGCACCAGTAAAGGCCCCCTTTTTGTGTCCGAACAACTCCGATTCCAGCAGGTTCTCCGGCAGAGCGCTGCAATTGATCGCGACAAAGGGGTGGTGTTGGCGGTTGCTGTTGAAATGCAGGCCTCGCGCGACCAGTTCTTTGCCGGTGCCACTTTCGCCCTGGATTAGGACGGTGCTGTCAGTATCGGCCACCTTGTTAATCAAGCCATAGACCTGCTGCATCTTACGGCTGGTGCCGATAATGTTTTCAAATTTGTACTTATTTTTTAGTTCCTTACGTAGGTAAACATTCTCTCGCAGTGCGGCCTCGTAATCGAGCGCTCGCTGGATCGTCATCTGCAGCTCGTCGATCTTAAATGGCTTGGTCACGTAGTCGTAGGCGCCCATTTTCATCGCCTCGACCGCGGTTTCGACCGACGCGTAAGCCGTGATCAAAATAACCGCTGTTTGCCGATGATGCTCCCGCACGTGCCGCAAAACATCGAACCCGGTCATCGTTTCCATCCGAATATCGGCAACAACAACGTGCGGCTGGATGGAATCGAGCTGTTCCACTGCTTTCGGGGCCGAGTTAAAAGGAAAGACCTGATGACCTTTTTCCCGACAAATCGTGACGATGACTTCCACCATCGCAGGCTCGTCATCGATGATTACAATTTTCGCCATTCGCAGCGCGGAGAATATTTCAATTTTGAGAAAAGGAAAGGGGAAAGCGGGAAAACTTCGCCACTTTGCCTGCGACCATCATCCAGGGAACATCGCCCTCAAAATCGAAGATTTGTTTGTATGGGTCCCCGCTCCTGAACGGTATCGCGATCATGTCCGCCTCATACCCAGACCGAAGTCTGCCCAGCCGCTCGCCGACTCCCAAGGCCTTGGCGGGGTTCACGGTTGCCATCTCCAGAATCCTCTCCGGAGTTAAATCGGGATGCAGGCGCCTGAATTCACGCATCTCATGGAACAAGCTTAAATCCTCATTGCTGGCCAAACTGTCCGTCCCGAGGCAAATGTTGAAGCCCATTGCATCGAGCTGTGGGAATTCGAAAGGCTTGTGACCAAAATAAGCGTGACTACGCGGACAATGGGCGATTGAAAACTTTTCTGGCAACGCTGAAAGCAAATCGAAGTCGGTTTCAGCCAATTCGTTCAGATGGGCTATAATCCATCCCGCGCTCGAGTCCCCAAGACTGATCCCGGTCGACGATTCTTGCGCCGGCCGACACCGCAATTTGTCCAGAAAAACGGCCAGAGGCGTTTTACCGCCGCAATCGTCTTCCGATCTGCCGATCGACCGGAGAAAGTCGAACAGTGGTCCCGATCGTGTTAGAAACATTTCCATCTCTTCGCCCGATTCGGCCAGATGAGTCGTTAACAAAAACTTTTCGTGAACCGCGACTTCAGCACACGCTCGATACAATCCCGCTGAAGCGGTAAACAGGGCATGTGGCGCCAGACCAAATCCAGCGTGATCATTTCGAACCGCCTTCAGTCCGGCTACCGCACCACAGACAATTTCATCACCCTCACCGGGTGTAGTGACATCGATTAGCTCGGCGCACCACCATGTTCGTATCGGCGACGGTTCCAATCGCGCGATCAACTCCGGAAACGCTTCCAAGCTAATGACCGATGTCGTGCCAAATCGCTGCGCTTCAGAAAAACCGGCAGAGATCGAGCGCAGGTAATCTTCGGCGGTAAGCTTCCTCTTCTCGGAATTGATCGCGCGAATCCACTCAGTGAACGAGCTACTGCGCTGAATTTTTCGTCGCAAACAGGTGTAATCAAGATGGCAATGGGCATTGATTAACCCTGGCAAAAGCACGCTTTCACCCAAATCGATTATCGCCTCGCCGTTATTTTCGTTCTCCTGTCCGCCTGAAAAAGTCGGCGATTTCTCCAAGTCGGAGAAAGTTCCCGCTTCAACGATATGGTTGCCACGGATACGCACTGCCCCGTCCTCGATGGGCGCTCCGTCCATGGTGACAACCGTGCGCGCGCGAACGATCACGGTTCGCCCTTTACCAATTTCCGCGCTGCCGCCACGAGCAGGTTGCACGGCTCCTGGCACAGCAATGGGATTGCAACCTGAGCGCGCCCCGTCTGGTCGCAATCAGGGTCATATTTTTCTTTCGGCAGTTCCGTCGACGGGCATCCGCCGGACTCGTCTCCATTCCACAGGATCGTCCGCAAACATCCACCCTGGGACCGGCAAAATGTTCCAATCAGTTGATCGCTTTGCGCCGCTGAAATTCTTGCGGCGACCCGATACATTCCGCTCTGGCGTTGAAGAGTCTTATGCCAGGAAGTTGTTTCCAGCTGCCCTGACTCCCATATGCGCAAAATCGCGAGCCGCCCTGGGTAGATGGCCTCGATGACGCGCTCCATCTCTGTCAGATCCCGCGCAACGACCCGCCAGCCATGGCGCAAATTCGGCGCGGTCTTCAGCGGCCGATAATTTCCGGCGTCATCGAACCTTGCGATTTCCCAGGCATCAACAGATGGATAATCGCGCAAAGCGTCCGCGCCGACATCGTCGCGATGACAAAGGACAAACTCGGCCTCAGCCTGCCGGATCTCGATCTGACCAATGCGCGTCTGGCCGCTCGCCAGGAGTGATGAAAACAGGCCCCTCGGCTCAGTCACCGAAGCGCGCGCCAGGTCAGACGGGCAACGCCTTCGAGAAAATCGCGATCCGTCTTGTCGAATGCGTTGCGTTTTGCGCTTTCAACGTTGATGACGCCGAGAACGCGGTCGTGTTCGTCGTCAATGATCGGGACGATAATCTCCGATTTCGTCGACCAAAAATTCGGCAGGAAGCATGGCTCCTTTTTCACATCCGGAACCATGACGGTGCGGCGCGTTTCCATTGCTTTTGCACTGAGTCCTTGCGTGATGGGGAATCGTGGACAGGCCGGCCGCATCTTGTTCGTCGCCGCCTCAATCACGAAATCTTTGCGATTGATCTTGTAAACACCGACCCATCGGTACTTGCAGGTCCGTTGGACCAGTTCCGCGATTTCCTCCACCACTTCCGGTCCACGTCCACCAGCGACCATCAATGCACCGATTTCCTGCAGAGCGCGACATTTTGGATCGCGTCTTACGATTTTCTTAGGCGCCGCGCGCTTCCGCACAGACGGTTCCTTAATCGGCATGACCTAAGCTACTCACATTCAGCGCCTGCTCAATGATTGCATCAGCAAATCGTCGATCCGTTCCGATCGCCGACCCGTAATAGAGGAATCGACCGCGGAGATGATGCGGATTATGCCGGAAAACATCCTCGGTTTTGCGAGATCGGTTGGCGAAGTCCCTTTGTTCCATCCCGAGCAGTGCCGGAATATCCTCATAGCTGTGCAACCCGTCAGCGATAAAAAACGGCACCACGATCACATTCGGCGCATCCGTAAGCTTGTCCCAATCGCTGATAAACGGTGGCTCTTCCATGTAGGCGTTCAAAACGGAGGCGTATTCGGCCCGGGCCCGGATGCGTTCTGCCTCGCGCTTTGCCGCGACCGCACTGTTGTCGTTCAGCTCCGTTCCGTGAGCAACGATGATCAATGCGGTTTGGCCGGACTCGACGCCGGGCGCAACCTCGCGTGCACGCGAGATCAATAAATCCGTGACCATCGGATGATTCCCCACCGGCTCGCAATATCTCCACCTCTGACCTGTTAGCCTGGTAGTGATTACTGATTCGAGTTCCAGCTCGCGCGGAATCACCGTTTGCGTGAAGTAGCCTTCACTGATGAAATTGGGCACGACCAGTACTTCTGCGATCCTATCGATGGGAAATAAAAATCGCGCGTCGCGCAGGCTTGGTTCCTCTTTCCAAAAAGCGCATTGGACATCGGCGAAAATTTGACGGTGCCGTATTTCGCGCGCGTGCGCCCAGGTCGGTGCGCTCGAATCCGGGTTTACGGTCGAGCCGTGCCCCACGATAAGGAGACCGCTGCTGGACTTCTGAATCATCAAAAAGGGGACGTCGTTATTATCGGATACTTGCCATTCCTCTTGGCAGGTTGCAGCTATTTGAATCCAATTCGCCGCTTCATCCGAAACACGCTATCCAGGAAAATCGAACTGGAAACTCAGGCGGGAAAATGAAAGGCGATGCCGTTGATCGGATCGCCGAAAACAATTTTCAGCAAGTTAACGACAGCAAAAGGCGCAGCCGCTGCGGCAACAAGGATATTACTGAGAAGGTTTTTGTTCTGGGGGGAACAAAATCCACGATCACACGAAGGCCGCACGGCGGATGGAGCCGCGGTGCGGCGCTACGTGGAATTACTGCTGGTAGTGTTTGCCGCGTCCCGCGGTGTTCAGACCATCCACTCCGTGACCTTGGCTGCCGCCTTGGCGACGATGGCCGCCGCCTTTGGCATCTTTGCTCGGCTTCAGGTCGTGCACATCAACTTCTTTCTTCTCTTCGCTCATATTTGCCTTTCTCTCGGTTGGGGTTGTGTCAGTCGCGCCGAATCGTTTTCCGTTTTCCTCGTTTTCGGCGAACTCACGGCAGATGCTAGATCACCATTCGTGCCAAGAAATTGCGCCAGGCACGTCTTGGGGCGCGTTGGCTTTTAGAGAAGTCGCAAATATTTCATACGAAGATTCTTAAATCCAAAACGTGGTTAAGCAAAATCGGATCGACCTTTGCAAAAACGATGCAGCGATGGCCTGGATTCGATACCATTTGGTGCAATTTTGAACTTGACCGGACCATTTATGATTGGTTCGTCATTGGCGCCTTTTGACCAAGTTAAGAGCATGGCGCAAGATTGCCTCTGGCCTGAATGAAGTTTCGCACCTACAAAAACACCGATCTAACCGTCAGTGAGGTCGGCTTTGGCCTCTGGACAATTTCGACCGGTTGGTGGGGAAATTTCACGGAGCAGGAAGCGATCACTCTTATGCATAAGGCCTTCGACCTTGGCGTGACGCTTTTCGATGCGGCCGATACCTACGGCAATGGCCTAAGCGAGGAATATATCGCTAAAGCTTTTGCCAGGCAGCGCGATGAAATCGTCATCGCAACCAAGGTTGGCTACGATTTCGTCACACACGGCGATGCCCGGGGACGCGGACAGCGCGAGATCCCACAGGATTTTTCACCGGAGGCAATTACTCGCGCGACCGATGCCGCTTTGAAACGACTAAAAACCGATCGAATCGACCTGCTTCAGCTTCATAATATCAGAATGGAGCAAGTTTCCGATGATGCGCTCTGGCGAACGCTCGAACAGCTGAAAGGCGCGGGCAAGATTCGTTACTTCGGCATCGCGCTCGGCCCTGCCATCGGCTGGCTTTACGAGGGCGTGAACGCGATTCGCGAGCGCGAAATCACGAGCTTGCAGCACATCTACAACATGCTCGAGCAGCATCCCGGACACGCTATCCATAATGCCGCGGAAGAAACCGGCAAAGACACGATGTTTTTGATTCGCGTCACCCATTCCTCCGGAATGCTGGAAGGCAAATATACGCCTGAAACGATCTTCCCGCCCGGAGATCATCGCAGTCATCGGCCGCGCAGCTGGCTGCTCAATGGCGTAAAGAAGGTCGACCAATTGCGCTTCCTCGAAAACGGCGAACGCACGCTTGGGCAGGCCGCTCTGCAGTGGCTGCTCGCCGACGATCGCGTCGCCTCCACCTTGCCGAATATTTATAACGAGCAGCAGTTGATCGAATTCACGAAAGCGCCAGATACGGCGTGCCTCACGGCTGACGAAATGGCAAAGATCGACGATCTCTACAAAGAAAATTTCGGACTCGAACCGGAAACGCCGAAATTTAAAGGCACGATGGAATTACCGGCCGAGCCTGCGGCAGCCTGATCCGCAGGGACGGCCTGATGACCGTCTGCCTTGATCGCAGACCGCCGATACATTTCGAAAACTAATCTCCAGAATCTTCTTCGACCGGTTCGGCGCGGCGGACAGTGGGCTGAATTTGTTCTTGCACGGGCTGCGCACGGCGAACGCGGCGACCGTTGCCATTTGCTTGCTCGCCCTTGTATATCTCCTTGAAAATTTGCCCAATCATTGGTGCCGCAGCGCTACCGCCATGCACTTTGCTGCCGACATCCCCCTCATAAAGCGCGGCGAAGGCATACTGCGAATTCTCCGCCGGCAAATATCCGGCGAACCATGCAGCCGTGCGTTCCTTATTCTTCGGACCCCACTGCGCCGTGCCAGTTTTTCCGGCAACAGTGACATTGTCCAAACTCGCTGCATGCGCTGTTCCGGTAGGCGCATTGACGGCGTCGATCATGCCGGTGCGCAGCTGTGCGATCGTGGCCTCGGACATATTGAGCGACTTTTTCTCCCGCACGCTGTAGGCCGTGACGATACCGCCGTCGACTGATTGGACCTGCTGCACCAGCCGGGTTTGATAAAAAATGCCGCCGTTTGCGACGATCGCCATCGCTTGCGCCATCTGCAGCGGCGTCACCTCAGTGTCGCCCTGGCCAATTGAAAGATTGGCAATGTCCCCGTTCAAAATTCGCCGCCCATGCGCCGCTTTCATGTATTGGTCGTTGGGAACACGGCCTTCCACTTCCCCGCGGATCGGAATTCCGCATTTGACGCCGAACCCCAACCGGCGCGCCCAATCGACAATCGGCTCCGCGCCAGTCTTGATTCCGACCTGGTAGAACCACGTGTCGCACGATTCTGTCAGCGCCTGTACAAAATTGAGTGAGCCGCGATCGGCTTTCTTCCAATTGTGAAAAGTAACATTACCGATCTGGATCGATGGCACGCATTGATATTGGTCGCTCGGAGAAACCGCACCGCTCTCGAGTGCCGCAATACCGACGGCGACCTTGAACGTTGAACCCGGCGGATAAGACGATCGAAAAGCGCGCGGCAAGAGTGGAATATCGGGATCGTCCTGCAGCGCCTTGAACTTCTCAGCCGAAATCGCCGGCACAAAAAGATTCGGATCATAATTTGGCCACGATGCGAGCGCGAGGATGTCGCCATTATTCGGATTCATGATCACGATCGCGCCGCGCTTGGCTTTCGCCTCAAGCGCTTTCTCGGCAAGTTCCTGCAGACGCAAATCCAGCGTCGTAACTACGGTATGGCCAGGCACTGGGGCGGAGACAATTTTCTCAGAGGTCTTCCGGCCGTCCTTGTCGAAGGTGATCTTGTAATTCCCGTGTTTGCCGGCGAGCACGGTGTTGAACGTTTGCTCGATTCCTTCCCGGCCCTCCGTTTCCGGCCAAATCGTTTCGTGGTTGTCAATAATTCCATCCGGGTTACGTCCCGTGCGCCCGCTATAGCCAACGATCTGGCCAGCCGCTTTTCCGGCCGGATAAACGCGCACGTAAATACCGCGCAACGTCATTTCGGGCGGCAAATGCGCTTTCGCCGCGTCGTATTCTTCCTGGGAGAGGTTTTGCGCGATCTCGAGCGGAAGAATTCCGCGGTTATGGTAATGCCGAAGGATCAAATCGTCGGCCATGCGGATTTGGCGGCCGAGTAATTTTGTTGCGAAGGCGATCTGTTGATGGGCGAAGTCAAGTATCTGGGTGTCGTTGAACTCGAGGGGAGTAGGGAAATTAATCGCGAGATTGTAACTCAATCTATTTTGCGCGAGAGGCGCGCCGTTGCGATCGGTGATCTCTCCCCGCGGCGCAGGAATATCAAGGATATAGGTGCGGGCGAGCTTCTGCGTTTCAAAGGTTGGGACGATCTCTTCCTCCATTGCCGCAGGAGAAGGCTCCGGCGATGCAGCGGCACCAGGCGTCGGCGAAGGCGTTGCGGAAGGCCCTGAAGAAGCAGGCAACGCTCCTTGAGCAACAGTGCTGGGCATAAGCAGCGGCAGGATTACCGCCAATAACCAATGCGATTTGCAGTTCATGCAGCGGGAAGCGGGACTTTCGGGAGTATTCAGTGCTGCTGCAAGAAACGATGTACGTCTTCTGCCAGCTTCCAGCCAATTCCTTCAGTTGACGCAATCTCTTCCACACTTGCCTTGCGCAGCCGATTGACAGAACCAAATCTTCGGAGCAGCAGATTTTTCCGGTTCTGACTTACCCCAGGGCAATCGTCGAGCACACTTTCGCCGATGCGTTTTTTCATCAGCAGTTGATGGTAGGTGTTGGCAAAGCGGTGTGCTTCATCGCGGATACGTTGCAGGAGTCGCAACGCGCCCGAATCCTCCGGTAGCCGCAACGGGAGGGCGCGCCCCGGCCGGTAAATTTCCTCATGCTCTTTGGCAAGTCCGATGATCGGCAAATCATGCAGACCGAGCCGTTGCAATTCCTTGCAGGCGGCGGACAGCTGTCCTTTGCCGCCATCCACGATGATCAAATCGGGCAGCCGGACGGTGACAAGTAACGCGCGGTTGATCGTTTCGACCGGATTTTCCTGGGAGAACTCTGCCACGTCTGGATCCGAAGAGCGTGCTTCCAGTAACACACGCGAATATCGCCGCCGCACCACTTCGGCGATGCTGGCGAAATCATCCTGGCCCTCGACAGTTCGGATCCGATATCGGCGATAACAATTTTTATCGGGCACACCATCGCGAAAACAAACCATCGATGCCACCACGTGCGTGGTGCTGATATTGGAAATATCGAAGCACTCCATGATTTGCGGGAGCTTTTGCAGTTGCAGAGCGTCCGCCAGCGCGCGCACTTCTGCCTCGGGATTGACTGTGCTGGGCAATGATCCGCGCGTGAAACGCTTCGTCGGGCGAGTGGTCCGGCGCAGATCCTCCAGCATGTTGCGCAGCTCCGCCGCTTTTTCGAAATCGAGTTTTTCCGCTGCAATCCGCATTTCGTTTTCAACCGCTCGCACCAGTTCCCGAGAATGTCCCTCCAGGAATTCGCACGCCTCGGCAACACGCTCGCGGTAAATAGGCGCAGTGATTTCGCTTAATTTCATCGGCACCTGGTAAGTCGAGGATTTCAACTCCCGCGGCGTGGGTGAGCCACGCCCGAAGGTCAGCACCCCGAATTTTTTACGCATGAAATTTAGCGTCTGTCGCAATGCTCCAGCGTGCGCATAAGGCCCAAAATAACGCGCGCCGTCATCCTTTTTGAAACGGGCGAGGCGAAATCGAGGCCATTCCTCAGTTTGATCCACCTTGACCAGGAGGAAGCGTTTATCATCGCGAAAAGAAATGTTGTAGCGCGGCCGATATTCCTTGATCAGCTTCCCCTCCAGCAACAGCGACTCCGCTTCGCTCTGGACCGTGTGGGTCTCAAAATCCCAAACGGCCTCGAGCATGGCGCGCGTTTTCAGATCGGCCAGCGCGATTTTGGATGGCAGAAAATAGGAACCGACGCGCTTGCGCAGATCACGCGCCTTGCCGACATAAATGACGCGATTGAAACGGTCGCGCATCAGATAAACGCCGGGTTTATGCGGAACCTCATGGACCTTTTGGTTCAGGTCGGGTTTTTCTTTCTTCGCCATTCGTTGCACAATTTACGCGCGAAGTAGTTGCATGGAAGTCTACCTCAATGGCTGATGCGCATTGCGATATCGCCGTCGTCGGCGGCGGTCCCGCCGGATCGACTGCCGCCGCTTTTTGTGCCGAGCGTGGTTTGCAAACAATCGTAATCGAACGGGAAAAGTTTCCGCGCGAGAAAGTATGTGGCGATTGTTTGAACCCGCAGTGCTGGCCAATCGTGCGGCAACTTGCTTTGGCCGATCGCGTCCGCCGATTACCCTGCGCTACCATCGATCGCGTCGAATTTGTCGGCCTGGATGAACGCACTGTTACCGTGGATTTGCCCAAAGGAGAGAACGGCGAGATCGCCGTCAAACGTAGTCTGTTTGACACGCTCCTCCTCGACCGCGCGCGCGAACTCGGTGCCGAAATTCGGGATCGGACAACGCTCACCGCATTGAAAAAAGCTGGGGAGGATTGGGCTCTCTCAGTCGGCGACGGAATCGAAATTCGCGCCAAAGTTTTGGTGGCGGCAGATGGGCGAAACTCGACGGTGGCTCGTCTGCTCGATTTGCTTCCGCGCGTCGCGAAGGAGCGAATCGCACTACAGGCGCACGTTCCGCTTCCAGATGCCTTTGGCAATCGCGTCGTATTGCAGTGGCTGGCGGGGGGCTATTCTGGACAAGCGCCGGTGAACGATCGTGAATTGAACCTCTGCCTTGTCGGCACAGCGAAGTCCATCGGGGCGTTGCAGACGTGGGCGAGTAAGCGATTCCATCTTCCCGATGGGCAGTCCTGGCGGAGCATTACGCCGCTGACGCGCTCCGCGCTCTTACCGGCCCGCGAAAATGTTCTGCTTGTTGGAGACGCCGCCCGGGTGGTGGAGCCGTTTACGGGCGAGGGGATTTTCTACGCAATGCGCTCGGGGCAGCTCGCCGCGGTCGCGGCGGAGCGCCTGCTTGGCCAGGATCCAGCTGCGGCGGCGCAGGAATATGTAACCAAGCATGCAGCGATGTATCGGGGACGTTTGTGGATTAACGCCCTGGCGCGATTGGCAGTCCTTTCACCAAGGCTCGGCTCGCTCTTTCTTGAACTGGCGCGATTCAATCCGACATTGCTGCGACTCCTGACGGGCAAGGTTGTCTCGTAAGCGTTGTCATCCCGCGCGAATGCGAGGGACCTAGTATTTGCTCGCGCGTGCTGGGACAGTCGAGGGATTCCTCGCCGTCTGTGCGGCTCGGAATGACACGTTCGTCGCTTAGCACGCAGAGTCACAGCCGGCGCGATTAGAGATCGCCTTTATTTCAACATCAGCCGACATGCTTTGATTGTGTTCGACATCAACATCGCGATCGTCATTGGACCCACTCCGCCGGGAACAGGCGTGACAGCGGCCGCTTTTTTTACGACCGCGTCAAAATCAACATCACCGACCAGGCGGTAACCGCGTTCCGCCGTGGGATCGTCCAGACGATTGATTCCGACATCGATAACGACAGCGCCATCGCGCACGTGCTCATCTTTGACGAAACGAGGTTGTCCGATGGCGGCGACGATGACGTCGGCGCGACGACAAGTCTCGGGAATGTTGCGGGTTCGCGAATGAACAACTGTCACTGTTGCATCGATGCCTTTTCGCATCAGAAGCAGCGCCATGGGTTTGCCGACGATCATGCTGCGACCGAGCACTACCACATTCGCGCCGGCGAGCGGCACATTCGTCTCCCGAAGTAAACGCAGACAGCCAAGCGGCGTGCATGGGGTAAATCCAGATTCATCACCCATGGCGAGCTTGGCGACGTTGAGCGGGTGAAATCCATCCACGTCTTTGCGCGGATCAACCGCACGAACCACGGCTGATTCGTCAATCTGTTTTGGGGGCGGGGATTGTACGAGAATGCCGTGAATGGATTTGTCGCGATTCAATTCATCCACTCGTGCCAACAACTCCGCCTGTGTAGTGGTCGCGGGCAACTCCAGCTTAACCGAGTGCAGTCCGAGCTCACGGCATGTTTTATCTTTGGCGCGAACATAGGCGCGCGACGCCGGATTATCGCCGACCAAAACGACGGCAAGGCCGGGCGTGACGCCGCGTGATTTCAATTCCGAGAGTTCCTGGCGTAGCTCGGCGTAAACTTTCCCTGCAACCGCGCGGCCATCGATGACTGTTCCCATCGCAAAAAGTATCAGGGTGTTTCCACGAGCGCCATCATCGCGCCTTTGAGCCGCTCACGTTCTCGCTCGAATTCTTCTTCAGTGCGGGTGAGTGAAACTTCGTGAGGCTCCCCAATAATGAAACGCACCCTCGCAAACGGGCGCGGCAAAACAAATCGATCCCAGCTGCTGAGTCGCCAGCAGCTCGAGTATTCAAAATTCAACGGAACAATCCGGGCGCCAGATTTCTGCGCTAACAGTATGATCCCACCCCCGGGCCGATAGGCTGGACCTCGCGGCCCATCTGGTGTGATGACCACGTCCCGGCCCGAGGCAATCACGTTGGCCAGTTGCAGCATGGCGCTTGCACCTTTACGCGAGCTCGATCCGCGCACGACATCGAAGCCAAAACGCCGGACCAGTTTGGCCAGCCAAGCCCCGTCGCGACTCGCGCTGATCAAGGCGGCGCCCTGACGCTCCGGAGCGAAACGATGAATGGCAAAGGGCAGCAAGAGCAATCGATTATGCCAAAGCGCCCCGATGAAGCGCTCTGAAAGCAGAGCTTGCAATACATTTCCGCGGTCTTCCACGCGGAAACGAATTGTTCGGGCCCACATCTGCAGAAGGCGAAAGCCGAACGCGACCAGCACGCGCGCGGTCAAACTTTCGGGATCGAGTTTCAACTTCGGGGCGGCCCAGGCCTGTCACTTTGCCACCGAAAGGCACGTGGATTCGGTAGTCCGATTTGATCCAGGATGCGCCAGACGACCGTATCGACGACGTCGTTCACATTTTTGGGAATGCTATAGAACGATGGAATTGCCGGCAGCACCACTGCCCCGGATTCGAGCAATGTCACAACATTGCGCGCCTGGATCAGGTTCCACGGTGTCTCACGCGGAACAACGACCAGTTTGCGCCGCTCTTTCAAGAACACATCCGCCGCACGCAACAAAGCGCTCTGCCCCGAGCCGGTGGCAATTCGGCCGAGTGTTGACATGGAACAGGGAACGATGACCATGGCATCGAATCGGGCCGAGCCGCTGACGAACGGCACGTTTAGATCGTCCTCGGCGTGTTGCGTAATGTTTTGCGGAATTCGAAACGACATTATTTCCTGCGCTGCGACTTGCCGGGCGTGCGCACTCATTACCAGGTGAACCTCGTGCGCAGTCGCGTCGATCTGCTCCAGCAGACGCTGCAGATAAATGGTGCCGCTGGCGCCGGTCGCACCAATTACGAATTTCATAGATAACCCCCCGTCGCCAGTTTCCGCGTGAGATCGGCATGACGTCCACGCAATTCCGCGTAGAGCGCGACATTTTCCTTGCGCGGCTCGGCGCGAGTTTTGCGGTCCACCTTGACCGCCGACCGAACAAGCTTTTCCAGCGAGATAGGGTTTCCCTTCGCTTTACAATACGTCCAGGCGGCGTGAATCGCCGCGCCAAGGGCCGCCCCTTCCCAAACTTTAAATCCAATCACCGGCATACCAAAAACATCGGAAATAATTTGTCGCGCGGCTGCGCTCTTGCTTCCGCCCCCAGTCAATCGGAGTTCGGTCGCCTTGATACCCAGCTCGGACATCCGCTTCCATCCGTGGGCCAGGACAAGAATAATTCCCTCAATTACGGCGCGCCCGATATCCGCGCGATTAGTATTCCCAAGGTTTAATCCGTGGAGCACGCCCGAGCCGTTGGGCAAATTGGGCAGCCGTTCGCCTTGCAAGTAGGGCAGAAAAGTAATTCCCGCCGCGCCAGCCTTTGTTCCCGCAACCGCTTCCTCCAACGCGCGCATGTCCCAACCGAACAATTCGCGAAAGCGATCGACCACGTTAGCTACATTCATAGTGCAGGCCAGCGGTAGCCAATGGTCAGTGCCGTCGCAAAACGCGGAGATTTCCCCCCGCGGATCGATCAGAGGTGTCTCTGAAAAAGCGTAGAGTGTTCCGGAAGTGCCAAGGCTGAGTGTCAGGCAACCCAATTGTATGTTCCCTGTTCCAATCGCGCCCATCATATTGTCACCGCTGCCTGCACTCACCAGCGCATCGCCAATCCCCCATTTTTCCCCCAGCCTTGCTCGCAGTAATCCTGCCGGTCGAGTCGAGGATCGTAAGGGCGGAAACTTGGCCAGCAAACCTGGATCGATAAATTCTGCCAGCGCCTCGCACCAGGTGCGGGTTTGGACATCAAGCAGTCCTGTCCCCGATGCATCGCCGTACTCCATCTGTCGCTCTCCCGTTAGCCAGAAATTCAAGAAATCGTGAGGCAGAAATACCGTGCGAGTATGCTGGAAATTTTCCGGTTCACGTTCCTTCAGCCACAAAAGTTTCGGCGCGGTGTATCCACTCACCATCGCATTGCCGGTTCGGCGAATCAGCTCGTCCACATTTCCGAAAGCGCGGTTCAGGGTTTCGGCTTGCTCCGCCGTCGAGGTATCACACCAAAGCTTGGCCGGCCGTACCGGGTCGTTGCGGTTATCCAGGGTAACAAGTCCGTGCTGCTGGGCACTCACTCCGATGGCGACGATCTCTTTGCGGCGGTTGCCGAGCTTGTCGAGACAGGCATTGAGCACGCTGTCTGCTGCATCAATCCATATGTGCGGGTCTTGTTCGGCGTGGCCTTGTGGCAACCCTTCGACAAATGAATGGGGCGCTCGCGCAGTGGCGAGAACCTTGCCCGATTCGGCATCGAGAACGAGGCCTTTGCAGGCGGTAGTGCCGCTGTCGATACCGAGACAAAGCATCCGCGAATTTGAATTCGAGGCGAGGTCGCGGCAATAAGTTTAACGATGATTAAGAAATTGCTGCATACCCGCTATCGTGTGACTGATCTGGAGAAGACAGTCGCGTTCTACAAGGATGTCCTTGGTTTGGAGGAAACACGACGCCATACCTCCGGTCGTGGATCGCAACTGGTTTTCTTCAAGGCGCCAGACAGTGATGAGGAGATAGAGATCTGCAAGTACGACCCTAGCGGTCCGGTCATTGTCGGTCCTGATCTCACCCATTTGGCTTTCGCGGTGGACGATATTGACGCTTTCGCAAGACAAACGGCGGCGAAAGGTTACCCACTCTCGGATGGGCCGCACAGAAACAGGGATGGCGGAGCGATCGCTTTTATCGATGCTCCGGAAGGATACGAAATCGAATTGATTCAGCGCGGAAATCAAGCCGGCTGAGGCGCCGGTTGCGGAAAGGTGAAAGTTACGAGTAATTCATCGCCGATGAAGCGACACCTAGGGTGGCTGATTTTCCTCTTGTATGGATCGGTCTGTCTCTGCCAGGCCCAGTCCACTACCTCGAGTGACGACGAGGCGGCAGTTGTTCGCCCCACCGGCGTGCACAAGCGCGCGCATTCGGCGACGAAGTCCACCAAACGCTCGCGCACGCACAAACCTGCGGCAGACAGCGCCGATGAAGACAAGACGCCGGAATTGCCGGCTTCACCGCCGGCGCAGCCATCGGATCCGAATCGCGTTCCAAATACGCGGGCGAATTCAGTCATGGTGGTCGACGCGCGGAGCGGTCAAATTTTGTATGACAAGAATGCCGATCAACCTCGTCCGGCCGCCAGTACGCAGAAATTACTAACCGCTCTTGTTGTTGCTGAAACGGGTTATCTCGATCGACAAGTCACGATTGAACCGGTCGATACGTTTGCGGAGCCGGTGAAGCTGAATATCCGCCCTGGCGAAACCTATCAGCGGATCGATTTGCTGCGCGCTCTCCTGGTCAAAAGTCCGAACGATGTAGCGCGCTGTCTGGCCCGGGATAACGCCGGCAGCATCGAAGCATTCGCAGAAAAAATGAACGCCAAGGCTTTGCAACTGGGCGCGACTCATTCGCACTTTCTTAATCCGAACGGCCTGCCAATTCCGGGCCAATATTCCACTGCGCGCGACCTCGCGATCATCGCTCGGGCCGCTTACGCCAACCCGACAATTCGTTCGATTGTTTGTCTTCCGCAGCTCGTTTTTCGCTATGCCAATGGTCGGACTCGCGAACTGGAAAACACGAACAAAGTCCTAAAGCGCCTGTCTTATTGTAACGGAATGAAAACGGGCTACACCGAGGCGGCCGGACATTGCCTCATTGCCAGCGGCTCACGCCCCGGACGAGACATTATCGTTGTTGTGCTGGGCGATACCAAGTCCGGAGTGTGGACCGACGCGGCCTCGCTGCTTTCCTGGGGCCTGTGGCTCTGACGTGGGCGGCCCAGTGCCGATGCACGAACCTTTTCGCGACGAGCTAAATCAATTGCGTGCCCGATCGCCGTTGCGGCGTTTGCGTGAGATCGCATCGCCTCAGGGGCCGAGCGTCGACCTGGTCGGCGAGCACCTCGTTAACTTCGCCTCGAATGATTATCTCGGCCTTGCCGCAGACGAGCGATTGCGAAGAGCGGCAAAGAGCGCGATCGACGAATTTGGGGTGGGAGCTGGCGCCTCACGCCTGATATCGGGGACGCAATCGCCGCACGTGCAATTGGAGAGCGCAATTGCGAAATGGAAACGCGCTCCCGCGGCAATCGCGTTCAGCAGTGGATACGCCGCGGCCGTGGGAACGCTTTCTTCAATTGCCAGCAAGAATGACGTGATCATTCTCGATAAACTCGCGCACGCTTCGCTCATCGACGGCGCACGATTGAGTGGGGCAACGCTACGCGTTTTTCCTCATAATCATCTCGGCAAACTGGAGAGCCATCTCGAATGGGCGCAACGCGAGCTTCCCCAGGCGCGCATCGTCGTTGTCACGGAGTCGATTTTCTCCATGGACGGTGATCGCGCTCCACTGCACGAAATCGCGCATTTGAAGTCACGTTTTAACGCCCTGCTCTTCGTTGATGAAGCGCATGCTGTTGGGGTGATCGGCGAACACGGAACCGGAGCTGCCAGCGAGCCGGAAAGCAGTCCGCAAATTACTCCCGCGCATCCCTTGTCCCTGAAGGAGAAAATCAGGACGAGAGTCGCCGGTCACGCAAAAGACGAGCGGCAAATGAAGGTAGTGGAAGTGAGCTCAAAAAGCCTGGGTCAGTCGATCGACATCCAAATGGGGACCCTGAGCAAAGCTCTCGGTTGTTCCGGTGGTTACATCTGCGGTTCGGCGACGTTGATCGAATGGCTCATTAACCGGGCTCGCTCATTTATTTACTCAACCGCGCCGCCGGCTGCGATCGCTGCTGCTGCCACTGCCGCAATCGGCTTTTTGCAAACACCAGAAGGCGAAGAACGGCGGCGTACTCTTTGGAAAAATATCAGGCTCCTGCATGAACTGCTTGCACCTGGGAAAGCGCCAGCCAGCGCGATTTTCCCACTGATCATTGGGGACGAGCAGCAGACGCTCGATCTCGCTCAGGCCCTGCGAAAAGAAGGATTTTTTGTGCCGGCGATTCGCTACCCGACTGTCGCACGCGGCGCGGCACGTTTGCGGATCACCGTCACCGCCGCGCACACGGAAGCGCAAGTCCGCGATTTAGCCGCGCAAATTCAAAGACTTCGTCCGGATCTAACGATAGGAACGCTTAACCCGGCTGCTGAAAACGGGCCAGGATCGGGCCAAGCTTTTTAACTATTGGCTCCGGCCACAGCTTCCGATCTGTTACAATCGCGCTGTTCAGCGCGCGATGCTCCGGCCAATCCGCGTGGCGCGGAATTTTCGGGATTGCCTCTGCCAGTATCTTCTTCGCCATCTCGGCGTTGGCGACCAAGTGTCCGAAAACGGTTTCGGCCGTAACCGGCTCCTCTTCGACCTTCCAACAATCGTAGTCTGTAATCATCGCAATGGTCGCAAGCGCAATTTCCGCTTCACGGGCCAGTTTGGCTTCGGGCAAGTTAGTCATGCCAACGACATCGAAACTATTCCGTCGATAAAACTCTGATTCGGCGCGCGTTGAAAAGGCCGGCCCGTCCATGTTCACGTAGGTTCCTCCGTTGTGGACGGTGACTCCGAGCTCACGTCCCACGCCCGCCAGCAATTGCCGAAGATTGCTCGAAATTGGATCGGCAAACGAAACATGCGCGGCAATCCCTTCGCCAAAAAAAGTGTGCGTCCTTCGCCCACTCATGCGATCGAAAAACTGCGACGGCAGCAAAACATCGCGCGGAGCATATTTTTCCTGCAAACTACCCACCGCGGTGACGCAAATAATCCAACGCACGTCGAGCGAGCGAAGGGCCCATATATTGGCCCGATGATTGAGCTCGTGCGGTAAAATTCGGTGACCACGCCCGTGCCGCGGCAAAAAATAAACGTGCCGTTTAGCCAGGATACCGCCGACAAGCACGTCCGACGGCGCGCCGAATGGTGTCTCAACGCGATGTTCTGTCACATCGGTGAATCCGCCGATGTGATAAAGCCCGCTGCCGCCGATGATTCCTATTGCGGGTTCGCTCATGAGAGCGCGATTGAAACGAATCCGCTGCGAAATTGGAAAGCGAAATGTCGCGATTTGGGTTCAAAGCATCGCATCGCCAGGCTAAGCGAAGGATCCTGACGCTCTCCGTAGCGCGCCAGCGCTCGCTGTGTATCGTTCGCGATTCATGCCGACGTTTTTCATCAAAACTTACGGTTGCCAGATGAACGAGCGCGACTCCGAGCAAGTCGCACATTCGCTTCTCGCGCGGGGTTATCAGCGGGTCGCGTCCGAAACAGAGGCTGATGTTGTCCTGCTCAACACTTGCAGTGTGCGCGACATGGCCGATCAAAAAGCGCTGGGTAAAATGGGAATGCTCGGCCGGATGGCGAAGGAACGGCCAAAGGTCGTCTTTGGATTTCTTGGATGCATGGCGCAAGCGCGGGGCGCGTCGCTCTTGAAGGAAATACCACATCTTGATCTGGTCGTCGGCACACAAAAATTTCATCGGGTTGCTGATTACGTCGCCGAGGCGCTGAAGAAAAAGGAGCATGTTCGGATGGACGATCCGCGATTTTCCATTGTCGACGTGGAGGAGGAAATCGGATCGCAGTCAACCATTCGCGACCAAAAGGTGGCCCAAAAGCAGGCGACCGCGTTCGTCTCCGTCATGCAAGGGTGCAATATGCATTGCACTTTTTGCATCGTCCCGCGGACCCGTGGGACGGAGCGGAGCCGAAGTATCCAGGAAATCGTGGCCGAAGTTCGCGCTCTGGTTGGACAGGGCGTTAAGGAAATCACTTTGCTCGGACAAATAGTGAATCTCTACGGCCGACACGAATTCGAAAAACGCGAAGGCAAAACTCCTTTCGTTCAGCTACTCGAGGCGCTCAGCGCCATCGATGGGCTGGAGCGGCTTCGCTTCACTTCGCCCCATCCGATCGGTTTTGGTGCGGATTTGATCGGCGCACTGGGATTTCTGCCCAAGCTGGCCGAACACGTGCATCTGCCTTTGCAATCCGGATCCGATCGGATTTTGAAGGCAATGCGTCGCCCCTACACCGCCGCAAAATACGCAGAGCTGCTTGCCAGGATCCGGGCGTCGCGGACAGGGATTGCAGTTACCACCGACATTATCGTCGGTTTTCCAGCTGAAACCGATACTGACTACAAAGCGACGCGCGATCTCGTTCAGCAATTACAGTTCGATAACGCCTTTGTCTTTCGCTATTCGCCTCGTCAGGGGACTCCGGCCGTGGATATGCCGGGCCAGATCGATGAATCAGTGAAAGAAGAACGCAATCGCGATCTCCTCGAAATCGTAAATGCTTCGACCCGCCATTCCAATGAGAAGCTTGTCGGCACGATCGTTCAAATCTTGTGTGAGGGGCCAAGCAAAACAAACCCGGCACGTATGATGGGGCGGACGCGCACGAACAAAGTTGTGGTTTTCGAAGGAAGCAAGGATCGCGTCGGCGAGCTTTTTGACGTTGCGATCGAGCGCGCCAATGGTTTCAGCCTTTACGGCGGACCGACCGGCACTGACTTATGATTTACAATTTTTCCCTTCGAAACGCCGCCCTCGTTGCCGGCGCCGTTTTGTGTCTTCTCGGTCTCGCCGGACTGGTCGCGCCGAACATTGTCCGCACGACCCTGGCTCGATTTCCCCGGTCGCGCCTGGCCGGTGTCGTCATTCTCGCGATCGATCTCATCTGGAGTTTTTGGCTCGTTTCGACAATGGAAATGGGTGAATTCTCGTCTTTTCGACGACCTTTTCTCATTGCGCTGCCGATCGGTTTTTTTCTCACTATTCGCTTCGTCGACGAGTTTCTCGCCGTCCGGGCGCTCGGAATCCTGGCCCTGCTTGCAGCCGAACCGCTTCTCGAAGCGGCTTTCTTTCGTTACGAGGCAAGCCGCCTCGTCCTCACAGTCTTTGCTTACACATTAATCGTGCTTGGGCTGATTTGGGTAACATTACCCTACAAGTTGCGCGACCAGATTAATTGGTTCATCAAGTCAACCGGGCGTTGGTGGGGCCTTAACGTGTTGAGTTTCATTTACGGCGTCGCGCTCGTCGCGTTGGCGTTCCTTTCCTATTAAGAGAAGGCGCATTTTGGTCGTCCGCGGCGGGGCGATTGGCGATTTCATTCTAGCTCTCCCGGCAATTTGCTCGCTACCCGATGCTTTCCCCGAAGCGGAACTAGATATTCTGGCTAACAGGCAAGTCGCACCAATCGCATTGGACGCGCTCAAGATCGGCAATCTTTTCTTCCTGGACGATCCGGCATTCGCGAAATTTTTTACCAGGGAGGAGGGAGCAAGTGGCGATTATTTTGAGCGTTACGATTTGGTCCTCTCGTATCTGCATGATCCGGAAAAGGTTTTTGAAGAGAATGTGCGGAGTGCCGGCGTCGAACACTTTCTCATCGGACCGGACAAAATTGCCGGCGAATCGCATGCGTCAGAGCAGCTTGCTCAACCCCTGCGGGAATTTGGCGTCCAGGTCACTGATTTTGCGCCGCGTCTAAAAATCGGAGAGACTGAACGGCGGCGAGCGCAGGATCGACTCGGTACAACATCGTTAATCGCGATCCACCCGGGCAGTGGCAGCGCGCGAAAGAATTGGCCGATTGCAAGTTGGACTTGTTTAATCTCCGATCTTCTCGATCGCGGTCTTCCGATCACGCTCGTTGGCGGTGAAGCGGATCGTACGCAAATCGCTGCGCTGCGAGACCAATTCCAGAACGAGGCTCTGTCGTTTGCAATCGATTGGCAACTGCGGGACCTCGCCGCCCTGCTGGCGGACACTATTTTCATAGGACACGATAGTGGGATCTCTCATCTCGCCGCTGCCAGCGACGCGCGATCGTTGCTCCTGTTCGGACCGACCGACCCAGGAATTTGGGCGCCCCGAAACGACAACGCACGAGTGCTGCGCGCCCCGGAGGGCGACCTCAATCAATTGCCGGTTGCGACCGTGCGCGACGCAATTGATCAGGAACTGATGCGCATTGGCATCAGGACGTATAGAAACGGCGTCTGAATCTTGAGCACGCCGGGACTCATTTCGTCGATCAAATCGAGAAAGACTTCGTCCTCGCTTAAATTGCGCAGCGGCGCCATTAAGAATTCCGGGTTGAATGCGATGGAGAATTCTCGGCCTTTGTAGGCAACTGG
>DASXIC010000027.1:0-6352 GCA_036498205.1 Chthoniobacterales bacterium
TGCCGGCGCGCCGGGCCATGAACGTCGATCCGATGGTTGCCTTGCGTTATGAGTGAACCCGACCGCAATGCGAAGGCCGCGCCTTGACTGTGCTCGGCGAGTTCAAATACGAGAAGGCCTGGAAATTTGTTGCCGCGTTGGCGGCAGCCCTGGCGGTTTCGATGTCGGCAAGCGCTGGCGAGTTGCTCGAAGATATTGTCGAAAAAAGTTTTCCGCTTGATCCGTCGGGAAGTTTCGCTCTGCAAGGCATCGACGGCACAATTCAAGTTTATGGCAGCGATAGCCATGAGGTGAAAATCGTCGCCATTAAGAGGGCGTTTTCCCCGGCGCGGTTGAACGGAATCCGCATTGACGTGGAGGCAAAAGATGGCGCGGTAAACGTAAAAACAACTGCGCCAGCAAAACCGCGCTGGGGCTTATCGGACCGTTCGGGAACGGTCGATTACATCATCAACGTTCCGCAAACGGTCCGGCTTGCATCGCTTAATCTCCCGCAAGGCGAAATGGTGATTGAAGGCATGCGCGGAGAACAAATTGCCGCCTCGCTCGGCGCCGGCCGGCTGGCCACGCATAATTGCTTTTGCGATCAGAAAATGCGGGTTGAGAACGGCGGAGTCGACATTGTATTCGATTGGCTGGAGGAAAAACCGCTTACGATTGAGGCGGCGATCAATGATGGCAATGTGCGCGCTCTGATTCCTGTGGATGCGTCGTTCGAGCTGGACGCAATTGCCGAGAACGGCCGGGTAGCGAGCGACTTTAGCGACATAGAAAATCGAAAGCGGGGCGGCGTTGCGGAAATACACGAAAAAGTCGGGCAGGCGCCGCTTTCAAAGCTCAGTCTGCGGGCAACGAATGGGAATATTCGTATATCGGAAGTGATTTGGTGATGGGGCAAGGCCTGGTTTTCAATTCGAACAGGTTAGCGCATCGCCCGCGCCGTCAGATCCTGAAGCGCGCGCAAGTCTTCCTCCGCTCTCGCATTGTAACCAATTTTGCGATAACATTCGGCTCGCTTTTGCAACGCGACCGCGGTCTGATTTAGTTGCAGAGCGTGACTGAGTGAATCGATTGCGGAAACGGTTTCACCGCGCATCATCTCGATCTCGCCGCGGTATTGCCAGGCAGTCGCCAGGTGCGGGTCGAGATCGGTGGCGAGCTTAATCTTGTTTAAGGCCTCGTCCGCTTGCCCAAGTTTCGTTAAGGCGTAACTCCATTCAGCTAAAGCGCCCGCCGCCTTGTGATCCAGCGTCAGTGCGGTCTGGGCGTCTTGCTGCGCGAGGAGTGGCTGGCCGATTTCATTCAATTGCCATGCCCGCGAGATAAACAGTTCGGGGTTGGTCCGTTCCACGGAGATTTGCCCATCGAGGCGCCGCAGTGTTTCGAGCGTTTCGGGAGTCAATTCGGCGAGGCGAATCGACGTGCGCACTCTCAGGCGCTCGCACTCGTCTGCGCGATCCAGCTCCAGGAGGGCGATGGCTTGAAGAAGTTTGGGGCGGACCGCCCAGATCGCGAGCTTCCTCGCGCCCTCAGCGTCGGCCAATGCAAGTTCTGCGTCACCTGCGCGAAGAAAAACCAGCGCCCGGTCGCCCAGGAGCGATGGGTCTGCTGGCGAGGCATTGATATTCGCATCCAGCTCTCGGATTTCATCCAGGAACTTGCCAAGCCGCTCGAAACGCTGCGACCAGTCTTGCACGAGCGTATTTTGCGGCGCCAGGGAACGGGCCATTTGCAGATCGGCCATCGCATCTTCCCATCGACGCAATTGTCGCCGTATTAGAGCGCGCCGCAGACGAGACTCAGCAGAGTCATGCAGTTTGATCAGCGCGTTCCAGGCAGTTTCCTCCTCGGCCCAGTGCTGTCGTTCATGCTCGAGCTCGGCGACCTTCCGCAGGACCCGTTCATTCCGCGGGTCGATGCCAAGCGCTTTCTGCCACCGCAAAATGGCACTTTGTTGATCATGGTGTGCGAGAGCGATATCACCGGACGCCTCTTCAAATTTCGAATTCGCTTTTCTGTCTGAAACACGCCAGTCCCCCAGAGTTTTTTCGGCCCCTTCCAGATCGTTGGCCTGCAGTCGAGCCTCGACGATAGCCCCCCAAGCCTCACCGTCGTTGGACGCGAGGAGTAAAATCTGGCGCGCTATTTTTTCTGCCTCCGGGAACTCACGGTGTCGAAGCGCATGCTGCAATCGCGCGGACAACGCATCCACGTCACGCTTGTGCGCGCGATCGCACGCCGACAAAACGAGGGCAAATATCGCAAGCCCAGTTATGACTAAACGCACAATTTGAAATCGAAGTTCAGCAGACACGTTGTCGTTATTCTGGAAAAAAGAATGGAATCTCTCCGTTGTGATTTGTCAGACTACGGGTGGTATGCCGTCGTTCGACATAGTTTCCGAGGTCGATAAACAGGAGATCGATAACGCGTTAAATCAGGCGCGGAAAGAGCTCGCGACCCGCTTTGATTTCAAAGGGAGCGCCGCCCTCATTCTTTATGAAAAGGACAGCATCACCCTCACTGCCCAGGACGGAGGACACTTGCGCGCGCTGCGCGAGATCGTCATCGGTAAACTATCAAAACGCGGGGTCGATTTGCGGAACATCGATCAAGGCGAACCGGACATTTCGCCACTCGGTCATGCCCGGCAGGAACTAAAGATTCAGCAGGGACTCGAAGGCGATAAGGCCAAGGAAATCATCCATGCCATCAAGGGCGCGGGATTGAAGGTGCAGAGCGCGCTGCAAGACCGCCAGATTCGGGTATCCGGAAAAAAGAAAGATGAATTGCAGGCGGTAATCCAGTTCGTGAAAAGCCGCGACTTCGGTGTCGCCACCAATTTCAAAAATTTTCGCGACTGACCCTTCTGCAAGGACAAATGCCTGTCTCGTTCCGGCCGAGGCTTTTGGGGCGATTCCTGTTTCTTAGCCGCCCTGCACCGGTGGCATAACAGCGATCACATCGCCGTCGCGAAGCGGGCGACGTTTGTCGACGAAATCTACTCCAATGCCGAAAAGCATGCTTTTTTCAAAATCGCGCAGTTTCGGGTAGTCCGAGAAAAGCTGCTGCATGAGATTTTCAACCGTCGCGTTACCGGCCAGTCTAATTTCTAGTTTGCGTGCGCCGACGATTTCTCTGAGTCGCGAATAAAATTCCACACGCACTTTCATAACGAAACGAGCTCCTTACGCAACACACCGATACAGGGAAGGTTGCGGTATTTCTCCATGTAATCGAGCCCATACCCGACAACGAATTCATCGCCGATATCGAAGCCAACATAATCGGCCTCCACTGCCCGAGCCCGCTCTTTCATTTTTCGCAACAGAACGCATACCTTCACGCTGCATGGTGAAGCAGCCGCCAATTTCGCGCGAATTGCACTGAGCGTCATGCCACTGTCAAGAATGTCGTCGAGCAAAAGAATGTGTCGGCCGGAGACATCGGGCGACTCGAGTTGACGGAAAATGACCTTGCCGCTTGTTTGCGTGCGTCCGTGATAACTGGCGACGCTGAGACAATCGAGTCTGAGGGGCAACGGAATTCGCCGCAGCAGATCGGCCACGAAAATAAGGCTGCCGTTGAGGACGGAAATGACCGTGAGATCCAAATTTCGATAATCGGCTGAAATTTCCGCAGCGAGCTGATCCAACCGGCGCAGAATCGTCGGTTCGTCGAACAAGATGCGCTCGAGATCGGCTTGCATTCTCGTCCTACCACATTGCATTTTCGGCGCTGCGCAAATGCAACTTTGTTACCGCACCGCGCGTGGCTACTAGTTTCAAATCATGCACGTAATAGGCAGGCAATTCACGATTTCGAGTTCAGGCAAGGGGACCTACGAGATTACC
The DNA here is from genome assembly GCA_036498205.1 of Chthoniobacterales bacterium. Taxonomy (GTDB): domain Bacteria; phylum Verrucomicrobiota; class Verrucomicrobiia; order Chthoniobacterales; family UBA10450; genus AV69. The sequence goes on from DASXIC010000027.1 coordinate 3,855, forward strand.
GATAAGGTCGAATCGCTTGTGCGTGAGAGCCGCATCCAAAATGGGACCGTGACAATATTCGTCCAGCATACGAGTTGCAGTCTCATCGTGATGGAAAATGCCGATCCCAGCGCGCGCCGGGATCTGGAGGAATTTTTCGACCGTCTTGTGCCCGAGGGCACTGCTTACTTCGAACACAATTCTGAAGGCGCCGACGACATGCCTTCCCATATTCGGATGGTACTAACGCGCACGAGTGAGACGATTCCGATCATGGACGGCAGAATGCAGCTCGGCACCTGGCAGGGAATTTTTCTGTTCGAGCATCGGCGAGCACCTCATAAAAGGAAAATTGCTCTCACCATAATCGGCGAATAGGTGGCGGCGATTGAGCCGGATTGGCGCTTGCGGGCGGTTCCGTGAATCGCCCTTACCCGTAAATTGCGTCGACGAGCCGTAACGATTTTTCGTTCGGCAATAGCGTCTGCTCCATTTGATTCATTACATAGGCAAATGAAATCCTGTTTTCCGGATCCGCGAAAGCGTGACTGCCCCCCGCACCCGGATGGCCGAATGCTTTCCCCGATGGACCGAATATTCGCCGTCTTCCGTTTAATGAATCTTTCATCAAGCCTGCCGAAAAGGCTGTCGGAATTTCAAAGACACTATCGACTCCATCGGCAAGATGGGTCGTCATCATCCGAAGCGAGTTTTCGCTAAAAAATCTGTGACCGTCGAGCTCCCCACCATTGGCGAGCATTCCGTAAAATTTTGCCAGGGCCGATGCACTGCCGATTCCGCCAAAGGAAACGACTGGCAGAGCGCGCAGCGCCGGTTGATTCATTTCACTTACCGAATGCAACCCGCGCGGCGAGGTGAAGGTCTTTTGCTGTAAGGTTCCCGGCGTCGTCAAATCGCGGTAAAACTTTGCCGGTTCCGGCGGTCTTTTGCCTTTAGCCGCGTAAACAGTGGCGCATCGGTTATTCAATTCCGCGGGCAAGCCGATCCAGAAATCCAGCGAGAGCGGCTCGGCGAACGTTTGCCGCCAATATGTTGCGATCGAAATACTCGTGATACGGCGAACAAGTTCATCGACCAAGAATCCAAACGTCCGGGCATGGTAACCATGTGCTGTTCCTGGTGGCCATAAGGGATTTTGTTTTTCAATTGCGCGAATGACGGAATCGTAGTCGGTGATTTCGGCGGAGTGATCGAGCGCGCACAACCCTGCGGAATGTGACGCTAACTCTGCAATGGTGATCGTGTGTTTGCCGTTTTGTCCAAATTCCGGCCAAAAATCCATGACGCGTCGCTCGAGATCGATTTTGTTTTCCTGGAATGCGTGAAGCAAGCACGCGCTGCCAATTCCCTTCGTCGCCGACCAGACCAAAACGATTGTCTCTTCGGTCCAGGCCTGTTCGCGGCGAGCGTCGCGGAAGCCGCCCGACAAATCGAGAATCGATTCACCCTTATGCCAGATCGATACCGCCGCACCCAATTCGCCAAACTTTTCGAAATTTTCGTGAAATAGGGGCGCCAGGCGATCGCGCAACTGGTCGGCGAGCAATGCCATTTCTCAAATGTGGCGGGACGAGCTGCGTCTCGTCCAATAGTTTATAGGACGCAACTTCGCGCCCGTTCAATTACAGGATCGCGTGGAGCGGTTTAAGATCGGGATCACGTTTGGCAAGCTCGCGAAACGACGCGTCCATTTTGAAACTGATTTGCAAGTGCACCTGCGCGTCCTTCAAGTTGCCAAGTAATACATCATAGCAGCCCATATTGTAGTAATAGATCGGCTCTTTCAGGAGCGCTGTCGGGCCTTTCAGCAGCATCTGTTTTGCCTGCAATGTTCTCCCGAGTTCGTGTAAACAAAAGCCCGCATGCAAAAATCCGGCACTGCACTGGGGCGCGACGCGGCAGAGCTTTCGGCTGATCGTCAGGGCGCGCGACCATTGTTTTTTGCGCATGAAGTGATGCAGACGCAATTGCAGGATTTCGGGACGCGACTGGAAGGCATCGTCGAGCGCATTCAACTCGGCGAGCGATTCCGTCGTCATGCCGAGTTCGGCATAGCCGCACGCTGCACGAAACCGTCGTTGGAAGTCCACGCTTAATTGGCTTTAGCATGAACCTTGCCTAATGCCCTTACGTGCTCAGGATTTTTACAGCGTAGCTCTCCCTCTTTTGGAGAGAGGTTTAATTTCGAAAACCAGTGGACGACGCTAAAGCAACTGTTGCAACTCGCTCAAACGCCTTTCAAACAACGTGACCGTAGCGCGAACTGGCTCCTGGCCGGTCATGTCGACTCCCGCCTCCCTTAAGGTCTCGAGAGGAAACTTCGATCCTCCTGAGTTCAAGAAGCGAAGATAGGCCTGAACTGCTCCGGGCTCTCTTGCCAAAACGCGTTGCGCCAGCGCGATCGCGGCGGACAAGCCGGTCGCGTATTTGTAAACGTAGAAGGCACTGTAAAAATGGGGAATCCGCAAAGATTCCAGGTCCAGTTGCGGATCGATTAC
>DASXIC010000028.1:0-61694 GCA_036498205.1 Chthoniobacterales bacterium
CAGTCGCCCCGTAATTCCGTCTGTCATTTCGAGCGCAAGTCGAGGAATCTCCGTGTTGGCTGGCGCTTTGAATGAGTAAGATTGAGTTTCTCCAACAGCTCATTAACGGGCTTTCGCTGGGCGCATTCTACGCGTTGATCGCCCTCGGTTACACCATGGTTTATGGTGTGTTGCGATTCATCAATTTTGCCCACGGCGACGTCTTCATGCTTGGGGCCTTCTCGGGTTACTACCTTACACCCCGCGTTATGCCGCATTTCCAGGCGGCAATGGCGCCGGTGGGTGTCGCGATTGTATTACTTTCCACCATGTGCATCTGCGCGGTGGTCGGAATGACGATCGAACGACTCGCCTACCGGCCTTTGCGAAAACGTCCCAAACTTACCGTCCTCATCACTGCGATCGGTGTATCGCTCTTCCTGGAATATGGAGGGCAGTTTGTTTTTGGTCCCGATCCCAAAGCATTTCCGGAGCTGGTGCCGGATCGCCCGCTGGAACACACCGGAGCATTAACCGTCACAACAACCCAGGTTGCCGCTTTCGCAGTGACCATGGTGTTGTTGTTGGGACTTACCCTTATCGTTAAGCGCACACGTCTTGGGCGAGCGATGCGCGCGGTCTCCAATAACGCCACCGCAGCCGCTTTGATGGGGGTCAATATCGATACCGTCATTTCCTTTACCTTCGGTTTGGGAAGCGCGCTCGCCGGCGCCGCCGGGATTTTGTACGCGCTTAGTTATCCATCCATCGACCCGTTGATGGGCGTCCTTCCCGGCATCAAGGCGTTTGTCGCAGCCGTTCTGGGAGGTATTGGAAATATTCCCGGCGCGGCAGTCGGCGGCATCGTGCTCGGAGTGGTTGAAACATTCGTTGGTGGCTCGTCCTTTTCCACCTATCGCGATGCCATCGCCTTCGCCTTGCTCATCGCAATCCTGCTCTTCCGGCCTTCAGGAATTTTTGGACGGTCTCAGGTTGAGAAAGTGTGATGAATTATCGCCACATCAAAAAATTCGCGCTCCTCGGGGCGATTATTTTCGCTTACATCGCGTCGCATTTTTCCGGACGGATCAATTCCTACTATCTGCAGGTGCTCATCTTCATCGGCATCAATGTCACGCTCGCTGTCAGCCTGAATTTGATTAACGGTTATACTGGCCAATTCTCGTTAGGTCACGCTGGATTCATGGCCATTGGCGCCTATGTCGCGGCTTACTTGTCAATGGAACACACCGCCGGAATTTTCCATGCCCTGGGCGGCACCAATACCTGGAGCATTGCGGTCGCGTTTATTCTCGTCCTGATCGCCGGCGGCCTGGCTGCTGCGATAGCTGGACTCATCGTTGGGATTCCTTCGCTGCGGCTGAAAGGCGATTATCTTGCCATCGTTACCCTTGGATTTGGCGAAATTATTCGTGTTCTCATCCAGAACATGGACGTGGTCGGCGGCCCACGGGGTCTTTCCGGAATCCCGGGCTATACTAATTTGTTTTGGACCTATTCGGTCGCTGCGATCACCATTTATGTCGTTGTCAGCTTGATCGATTCAACCTACGGACGCGGATTCCTCACCGTTCGCGACGATGAGATCGCAGCTGAAGCTGTTGGAATCAATACAACGCGCTACAAGGTAACTGCTTTCGTTCTCGGCGCGTTTTTTGCCGGCATCGCGGGAGCGCTCTACGCGCATAGCACTACCTATATCAACCCGAGCGGTTTCGATTTTCAGAAGTCGATCGAAATTGTCATTATGGTGATCCTGGGCGGCATGGGCAGCACCGCTGGGGTCGCCGTCGCCGCGATCGTCCTGACTCTGCTTCTCGAATATCTGCGCTTCGTCTCCGGTTATCAGTGGCTGCCAGATCTCGTCCGCCGGATCGCGGCAAATCGGATGATTATTTATTCGCTTATTCTTATCGCGCTGATGTTGCTGCGGCCACAGGGATTATTTGGAATGGTTCCGCGGCGTGCGGCTGAACGAAAACTGGAACCATTTTCGCCAACCAGTGGGAGGAAGCGAAAACCTCGCCGATGAACAACGGCAGCTTACTCGATCTTCGAAAGTGCACCGTTCGGTTTGGCGGTCTCACTGCAGTGAACGAATTCGATCTGGGAATCGGCGCACGCGATCTCATCGGGTTGATCGGACCCAATGGCGCCGGGAAAACGACAATCTTTAATATCATCACTGGCGTTTACCGGCCCTCAGCAGGGTCGATCCAATTTGATGGCAAACCAATCGCTGGTCTGCGGCCAAGTGCGATTGCCCGGCGCGGCATCGCGCGCACATTTCAAAATATACGCCTGTTCGCGACCCTGACGGTTTTTGACAACGTCCGCGCCGGTTTCAATCTGCGTCTCCGTCATGGCCTGGCCCATTCTCTTCTGCGGGTTCGAGCATTTTATCGGGAGGAAAACGAAGTGGAGCAGCGAGTGCTGGAGTTGCTGGATATCTTCAGGTTAACGGAACTTCGCCATACTACTTGCACAAATCTCTCCTACGGCGATCAGCGTCGATTGGAAATAGTGCGAGCGTTGGCGACGGGACCGAAGCTGCTACTGCTCGACGAGCCAGCCGCCGGAATGAACCCCAGGGAAAAGGAAGAGCTGATGGAGCTGATCAAATTCGTCAAAGAAAAGTTCCAGATTGCGGTACTGCTTGTCGAACATGACATGAAAGTTGTGATGGGAATTTGCCAGCGCATCGCCGTGCTCGATTACGGAATCAAAATTGCCGAGGGAAGTCCGACGGAAGTGCAGGCCGATCCCAAAGTGATCGAAGCATATCTTGGGGAGCAACCGGCAAGCGCCTAAATCATGCTCGAAATACGCGATCTTTGCGTCAGCTATGGATCGATCAACGCGCTCCAGCAGGTTTCCCTTCGGGTCGGCCAGGGCAGCATCGTCACGTTGATTGGCGCGAACGGCGCAGGCAAATCGACAACTCTGCGCACCGTCTCGGGCCTATTGCGGAAGCAGCGTGGCAGTATTCGCTATCAGGACGAAGAGATTGGGGATGAACCGCCGCATCGTATTGTCGCGCGCGGTATTTCCCATGTGCCCGAGGGCCGAATGATTTTCGCTAACCTGACCGTTCGCGAAAATTTGTTAATGGGCGCATATCTGCGCAAGGATCGCAAAAATCTTGGGCCGGAGTTCGATTTTGTCTTTTCGATTTTTCCCCGGCTGAAAGAGCGCGAACGACAAGTGGCCGGCACACTCTCCGGGGGCGAACAGCAGATGCTGGCAATTGGACGCGCGCTCATGAGCAAACCTCGTTGCCTGATGCTGGACGAGCCCTCACTCGGTATCGCGCCAATCCTGGTGAAAACGATTTTTCAGAAGATCGCTGAGATCAATCGAACACTTGGCATCACAATCCTGCTCGTCGAACAGAATGCGAATCTAGCCTTGGAAGTGTCAAATTACGGATATGTGCTCGAGACCGGCCGAATCATCCTGCACGACGATTCCAAAGCCCTGCGCAGCAACGAGCAGGTAAAAAGCGCCTATCTCGGCGCCGGCTAGGCGCCCCAACTGCTTCCAGCGAAGCCTTGGCCCGGACTCGTGCCGCCGAAGCCAAAAAGTTTTTCGCTTCGGTCCCGAATTTTTTCGGAACTAGAAAGAGATGCCTGATAGGCAGCTCGGTTGCGCAAATCGTCCGCGGAAATATTTAGAGCGCGCAACATCTCGCGTTCCTCCGGACTCAGTTCCGAATATTCGGCCGCCGCTCTTTCCTGAATCCGAGCGAGTGCTTGCGTCAGATCGCCGCCGTTTGAGTGGCGTAGAACATTGAGCATTCGCTGAAATGTCAGGTGAAACGGAACTGTGACCACATCGATTGCCTCATCAGTTGATTCCGATTCAAACGGCATCATCACTTCGTTGCCGGTAACGATGCTGTTCCATAAATCTGCCGTCCCGTAATAGCCGAGTTCGACTGAATAGGTTGCTCCGGGCTCCAACTCGTCAATTGCACAGCTGCCGACGGTGGGCTCCACGCCGACGATTTTTTCCGTTCCGTCCGAGCGCACACGAACGTGCGCCCGCCGATCTCTCGGCAAACCTTTGCTAAAGGCCTCTGTCCAATCGACGCTCCAGCAAACGAAGAGCGTGCGAGGATCACGCGCAATAGCCAGCAGCAGAGGCATTCCGTAATGAGCAGGTAGCATGTGCTCGCTTGCCGGATCTTCCCTGCGGTGGCTAGGCAGTGCAGAGGTCACGGGACCTTCAGAAATGCGATAAGCGCCTGCGGTTTTGTCGAGATCCTGCTTCGCCATGGAGGGACTTTACTTTATCAATCAACCGATCGCGAAACATGGCAAGCGCAAAACTAACCATCCCCGATTGCTTGATTGGATGGTCTGCTCAAACTGTTGCCCAAAGCGATGAAGACCTGCGTCATTCTAAATCCGATCGCGGGGTCGGTTAAAGATCTCGGCCTCCTTCGGGAAGGGCTGAATAAGCTCGAGCCCACCCGATTTCGGACCAGCGAGCAACCCGGTGACGCGGAAAAATTCGCGCGGGAAGCAGCCGAAGAAGGGCATGAACTGATTGTTTCCGCAGGCGGCGACGGGACATTAAATGAAGTGGTGAACGGAATCGCAGCTGGCGGCTGCAATTCGGCCCTCGCCATCGTGCCGCTGGGCACTGGTAACGATTTTGCGCGTCACCTTGGACTCCCCACCGATATCGACAAGGTCATTGAGCTAATCAAGTCGGGACAAACAAGAGAGATCGACCTGGTGCGGGTGACGAGTGATTTGGTCCGCTATTTTGTAAACGTTTCTTCCGGTGGCTTCAGCGGTCTTGTTGACGAAAAACTTACACCCGAAATGAAACGGACCTGGGGTCCGCTGGCCTACCTCAGATCTGCTGCCGCTGCCTTTCCCGAATTACGCGGATACACGACTCGGGTAGCGTTGGATGAGGCCGAAGCTCTCGATCTCGATCTTTACAATGTGATCATTGCAAACGGCCGTTACATCGCCGGGGGAATCCCGGTCGCGCCGGAAGCGGAGATCAATGATGGGTTACTCGACATCGTATTGATTCCGGAACGAGGCAAAGCCGAACTGGCGCTGCTTGCCGCCCAAATTTTGATGGGGACACATCTGACCTCCGACGCAATCATCTTTCATCGCGCCAAACGGGTCGCGATAAAATCCAGGCCTGGCATGTGGTTCAACGTAGATGGAGAATTGATCGGCAATGAGCCGGCAATTTTTGAGTTGCTGCCGCGAGCGTTGCGATGCGTAGTCGGAGCGGGTGAAAGGTAAAATTGTCTCGCCTGCGCAAATTGCGCGCGAATCACAGCGTCTGCGCGACGAAAAAAAATGCATCGTCGCTACAAACGGTTGTTTTGATATTCTCCATGTGGGGCACGTGCGCTATCTCAGCGCCGCGCGCAAACTGGGTGATCTTCTTGTGGTCGGTTTGAACGGTGATCAATCGGTGCGTGAACTGAAGGGCGAAGGTCGCCCCCTTAATAACGAACTCGATCGTGCAGAAATTCTGGCCGCACTTGAATCGGTCGATTACGTGGTGATCTTTCCGCAGAAGCGCGCGACCGAATTTCTGGCCGCGGTGCAGCCGGCTGTTTATGTCAAAGGTGGCGACTACCGGTCCGAAACGCTTGATCGGGACGAACGCAATATTCTGGAAAAATTAGGGGCAAAAATCGAGTTCATTCCCTTCGAGCAGGGTTATTCCACCTCCGGCTTAATCCACAAACTCAAGCTTTCCGCTTCATGACGATTGTTCCGATAGGCATTCTTGGGTCTGGAAAGGGATCGAATTGCAGTGCCATTCTGCAAAGCATTCGCACCGGCAAATTATTGGCTGAAGCGCGAGTGGTCATTTCGGACGTCATGGAAGCGCCGATCCTGGAGATCGCACGCAGTTATGGCGTTCCCAATGCATATCTTTCCCCGGGACATTTCCGTACTCGGCTCGAGCCCGTGGTTGAGGCCGAACTCGTTCGGATGCTACGGGAAGCAGAGGTCGAGTTAGTCGTCCTTGCCGGCTTCATGCGCATTCTAAAAGAACAAATGCTCAAGGCGTTTCCTCGTCGGATTGTTAACATTCACCCTTCGCTCCTGCCAAAGTTTCCCGGGCTTGAGGCATGGAAACAGGCTCTGGCGGCCGGCGAAAAAATAACGGGCGTTACAGTTCACTACGTCGACGATCAAATCGATCACGGCGATGTGATTATGCAACGGGAGGTGCCGATCCTAAGCGGCGATACCCCGGAGTCCTTGCATGCGCGGATTCAAGCTACCGAACACGCGCTTTACCCAGAAGCGCTGGAGCAAGTCTGTCGTCGATTGCGCGCCTAAAGCCGTTCGGCTTTGGGATCGCGCCCGAGCAGATCTTGCATTGCCAGTAACAACGGCTTGTCCTGATATAGGACCGCGTGAACCTGGTCTATGATCGGGGTTTCGATATCGAGACGACGGGCGCATTCAAAAGCGCTAAGCGTCGTGGGAATTCCCTCCGCCACCATTTGCATATCGGTTTGAATTTGGATCAGGGTTTCGGCGCGGCCGAGACGCTCTCCCACAGAGCGGTTCCGACTGTGCTTGCTAAAACAGGTCGCGATCAGATCCCCGGCACCGCTTAGTCCGTAAAACGTGCGCGGATGTCCACCCATTGCGGTCCCCAGGCGCAGCAATTCAGCGAGGGAACGTGTGACCAAGGCGGCCTTGGAATTGTCCCCGAGGCCGAGCCCGTCGCTTACGCCCGCGGGCAAAGCAAACACATTCTTCAAAGCGCCCCCTAACTCAATGCTCGTCACGTCCGCGCTCGTGTATATCCGAAATAGCTCGCTACCGAGGAACGTTTGAAGCTCTGTCGCGCAATTTTCGTCAGCGCACCCAATTACAGTTGCCGTCGGTAGCCCGCGGGCGACCTCCACCGCAAGGTTCGGTCCCGACAGTACCGCAATTGTGTGCCTGGGAAAAATTTCTGCCAGAACTTCGCTCATTCGGAGGCCGGTACCGTGCTCGATCCCCTTGGTGCAACTGAGCAACACGGCATCTTTTTCTATACCGGCGTCTCGTACCCGACCGGCGATTTCGCGCATCGCCACAGAAGGAGTAACAAAGACCACGAGATCGGCGGCACGAGAATCATCAAAGTCGTGCGTGGCTCGGACATTCTCGGGCAACGGAACACCTGGAAGATAATCTGCATTTTGCCGCGAGGCCTGAACGCGAACAATCCGCTCTGCGTTATTCCCCCAAAGCGAAATCGGTCGACCGTCATTCGCCCACAGCGCGGCCAGGGCCGTCCCCCAGCTTCCCGCACCAATTATCGCCGTCTGTCTCATCTGCGCTTAAATCGGGGCTCGGTTCCCTTCGTAAGCCGGACAATGTTATCGCGATGCCGCCAAATGACGAGCGCCGCGATTACTGTCGAGAAGGCGAGGAGCGCGTAGTCTGGCGAATTTCTGTGCCGTGAAAGCGCCCAGACGGTTAACGGCAATGCGATTGCGCCAGCAATTGACGCAAGGGAGACAAACCGAAATGAATAGAAGACAGCGACCCAGATGACGCTTACGAACAACGTGGGGACCGGCATAAGGCCGAAACATGCCCCAGCGGAGCTGGCCACACCTTTTCCACCGCGAAAGCGCAGCCAAATTGAAAATGAGTGTCCCACTACGACTGAGATGGCAGCCACAATTCCCAACAAATGGCTGCGAAGCGCGTTATCATTGCCGAGCCAAAGGGCAAGGCGAACTGCTAGTAACCCTTTGAGGGCATCGCCAAAAAAGACCAGGTAGCCATATTTCTTTCCCAGTACCCGGACAACATTGGTCGCACCAATGTTTCCACTACCTTGCTCGCGAATGTCGATTCCGGCAAAGCGCCCCGCCAGATAGCCAAATGGAATTGACCCGAGCAAGTAACTTCCGAGAATTGCAAAAACATAGAGCATTTATTGCCTCAAATGTTTGGCGCTTAACCAGATATCTATAATTGATAGATCTGCTTGAGTAATACCCGAGATCCGTTTCGCCTCCTCCAATGAGGCGGGGCGAACTCGGCCGAGTTTCTGCCTCGTTTCGGTTCTTAACCCTGGGACTACGTTGAAATCGAATCCTTCCGGGATGCTGCCGTCGAGGCGGCTTGATCGTCGCTCGCGCTTGGCGCGCACGATATAGCCAACGTACTTCGATTCAGAAACGATGTGTTGCCAGATCTCTCTACTCGCCATGCGCAGCAATGTGGGCGGGAGACTGTCAACTTCAAAGCGGGGGTCTTTCATTGCCTTGGAAAGAGGCTCGGCGTCAATCTGCAAATCCTGGAGGATCGACTTCAGGTGATCGATGACCGCAAGCTTTTCCCGCCATTGTTTCTGGCGAGTTGAATCAACTAGTCCGATTTCGACCGCGATTGGCGTAAGTCTAATATCCGCATTGTCTTGCCGCAGACTGAGCCGGTTTTCGGCGCGGCTCGTAAACATCCGGTAAGGTTCATCGGTGCCGCGGGTTGTCAGGTCCTCAATGAGCACTCCAATGTAACTGAGATCCGGAGACAACGCTAACGGCGGGCGTGTTTGGATTCTTAAAGCGGCATTCGCCCCCGCGACAAGACCTTGGGCTGCTGCCTCCTCGTAGCCTGATGTTCCGTTAATTTGGCCAGCGAAAAATAACCCGTGCACGGCTTTCGTTTCCAGCGTCCGGGTGAGTTGCGTAGGGGGGAAATAGTCGTACTCCACCGCATACCCGGGTCGAAGAATTTCCGCGCATTCCAGCCCTTTGATAGAGCGGATCATTTCCACTTGGACATCAAATGGGAGGCTCGTGGAAACGCCGTTCACATAGAACTCGTTAGAATGCCGCCCTTCCGGTTCGAGGAATATTTGGTGGGACACTCTTTCGGGGAAACGGACGACCTTGTCCTCGACCGAGGGACAATACCGAGGTCCAGTTCCTTCTATGCGACGCTGGTATAGCGGGGAACGATGAAGGTTTGCCCGGATAATTTCGTGCGTGGCGACTGAGGTATGAGTGATCCAACACGGGATTTGTTCTACGTGGAACATTCCCGATTCGTTAAAATTCAATGTAAACAGGTCATCCAATCCACGGACGAAACTCTCTAAAAAAGATAAACGGGGAGGAGGATTATCCCCTTCCTGTTTCTCCAGGCGACGAAAATCAATAGACCGACCATTGAGCCGGCAGGGAGTTCCGGTTTTGAACCGCCCGATGTCAAATCCCAAGGCTCGTATGCTTTCACTGAAGGAAGAGGCCGGGTCGCCCATTCGACCGCCGGCTTTGGAATGCTCTCCCACATGAAGCAACCCGCGCAAGAACGTACCCGCCGTTACTACCACTGCTCGAGCTTTGATTTCCAATCCGAGATCAGTTGTAACTCCAACCACGGAATTATTTTCTGTCAACAGCGTTGTAGCTGTGCCTTGTAGCAGAGTCAGATTCGGAGTGCTTTCTAAAACAGCTTTTAACCGAAACTGGTAGGCTTTCTTGTCGCATTGGATTCGTGTCGCCCAAACCGCCGGCCCTTTGCTGCGATTGAGCGTCCTAAACTGGATTCCCGTGGCATCGGCATTGATACCCATCACTCCACCTAAAGCGTCAATCTCCCTCACGAGCTGGCTTTTTGCCGAACCGCCAATGGCCGGATTGCACGACATCTGCCCAATAGTGTCCAAGTTCTGCGTTAGCATTAAGGTTTTGCAGCCGATTCGGGCGGAGGCTAAAGCGGCTTCAATCCCGGCGTGGCCACTGCCGATAACCAGAACCTCAATCGTATGGGATAAATACATGCTACTTATCACAAAGATCTTATGGTGATAACGCTTTGCCTCGCGCGAATCGCGCGAGCTCGCAAGTAATCTCGAAATTTAAGAACGGTGTGATCAGGTACAAACAGGAAAATTCCTCCAGAATATGCGATGTAATCTCGCGCGCGATCTCGAAACCCACCTTCGGTGCAGCATCAGGCGACGCTTTGGCGAGCCTGGTTCGAATAGCCTCCGGCACAATAATTCCCGGGACTTCGTTGTGCAGAAACTCGGCCTGCCGCGAACTCATCAGCGGCCATACTCCAACAAAGATTGGGATACCTAAATGTGCGGTTCGGCGCTTTGTTTCCTCAACCAGGCGCAAATCAAACACGGGTTGCGTCATCGCGTATTGGGCGCCAGCTGCAACCTTTCGCTCGAGACGATTTACTTGTGAATCAAGATTCTTGGCATTGGGATTGAACGTGCAACCGATGATAAATTGTGTGCGGGCCTTGAGTGATTTGCCGGCGTGAGTAAACCCTTCGTTTAGTTTCTTGATGATCGAGATCAACTCGATGGAATTCACGTCATAGACCGAAGATGCGCCGGGATGATCGCCGACCCGGGCCGGATCGCCAGTCAAGGGCAGAACGTGTCGCATACCAAGGGCCGCCATTCCAAGCAGTTCGCTTTGCAAGCCGAGAACATTTCGATCGCGGCAGCTCACGTGCAGGAGCGGCGTGATGCCAAATCGCTCTTTGAGCATCGCAGCCACAGCCAGGTTGCTAACGCGCAAGATCGCGAGCGAGTTATCAGCGAGGGTGATGGCGTCGCATCCCGCGTGCATCAATTCCTGGGCGCCGCGAAAATATTTTTCCAAGGCAAGGGTCTTGGGCGGGTCCAGCTCGCAAATGATAACCTCCCGGCCACCCACGATTTTATCGAGTAGACTTTCTTCTTCGGTAGAGGCGACGTTCTTCGCCGCCGGTGGCGGCACGAAAAGGCGCGGAGGTTTGGATTTGACAGGTGCAAGGCCGGCAATCGCCTTTGCAATGGCTGCAATTGTTCGCGGATTTGTGCCGCAACAGCCGCCAATCAAGCGAGCTCCTTCTTGGACCATCTCCCGGGCGGCTTTGGCGAAGTAATCTGGCGCCGCGTGATAAATGAAACGTCCTTCCGTATAACGCGGGTAACCCGCATTCGGAAATGCTGCGAGCAAACCCTCGATCGGGATCCGCTGTAGCAGTTGCACCGTAGCGTGCGGCCCGTTCATACAATTCACGCCAGTAATCTGGGCGCCGAGCGGGCGCAGTTTCGCGAAGGCCTCCACTATTGGCACGCCAGAGGCGAGCCGCCCTTCCGGCTCGCAAGCGAAAGAACAAATTACCGTGCACGCGCTCAGCGCGTTCTTGGCCCGTAGCGCGATCTCCATCTCGGCGTCATCCATAAACGTCTCAAGAAAAATAATGTCCACGCCGCCGTCGAGGAGGGCCTCGATTTGCTCGTGAAAGCATTTCGCCCGATCAATTCCTCGTTCCTCTGCCTCCAGGCTGCTCAAGCCGAGCGGTCCGACGCTGCCCGCAACATAGACATCTTTGCCACGGGCCGCCTCGACCGCGATCCGAGCCGCAGCTTTGTTAATTTCGGCGGCCTGGTTCTCCAGACCAAAGCGGGCCAGCCGGACCGCGTTCCCGCCGAAAGAGTTTGTTTCTATTACGCGTGCGCCAGCCGAGATGTAATCGTTATGGATCGCTCCCACACGGTCTGGATCGATCACGCAGAGCTCTTCCAGGCAAGCTTCCATTGGGATGCCCTGGTCGAGCAACAGCGTACCCATGGCGCCGTCTCCGCAGAGGACACGTTCCTGTAGTTCTTCGAGCAAATTCATGCTGCGGTTGGCGGATTACGCCTGCGAATGCTTGCCGTCAATTCGACGGAAAAACTGCTCTGTGGTTCGAGCTTTCTTTCGCCGCCTCGTGCAATCTTAAGCAAACACGCTTGAGTTCAACCAAACAACCGATTTGGGCTTAAGGCAGAATCGCGAAGACGCGCGCGGGAAATCCGGAACCACCTTTCGGTTTTGGAAACGCGCAGATGATAATCGAGCCGGATTCCGGCACCCGATCGAGGTTCGCCAGCAACTCGATCTGATAATGATTTGTGCCAAGGATATAGCTTTCCAGCGAATAATCGTCCTTGCTCGTTGCCACGCCAGGATCCGTATCGGTGGTTTCATGTCCGGAAGCGGTAATCTTGCGCTGGTCGTAGAGGTACGTCAGGGCCGGCAAGCTCCAGCCAGGGTAGTGCGCTACTCCGGCGGAGTCCTTGTTCGCCATTTTCGCCGCATCGGGCCACCGCTTTGACCAGTCGGTCCTCATCGCGACAAACGAACCGGGAGGGATCTGGCCGTGATCAGCCTCCCATTTTTTTACTCGCTCGAGCGTAAGAGTGTAATCCGGATTCTCAGCGCATTCCTGGTGAACGTCTATGCAAACGCACGGAAGAACCATCTCCTTGGGTTCAATCTGATCCACAGTTCGCAAACCGGCATGGAAATGCGCTGGGGGATCAACGTGAGTACCCCATTGACCAACGTGCGTAAACACTTCTGAAAAAAAGCCTTCACCCAAAGTCCCAGGACGCTTGTCGTACCAATAGATTACTTTGCGTTGTTCGTCTGGAAAACCCGACCACCGCGGAATTCCGGGCTCGAACGCATGCGTCAAATCGATGAACTTTTTTTTGGCAAGAATGTTTTGGACCGCCGCGAGCGAAGTTTCGCTCGGAGTTTGGGCTAGTCCTGATGGGGCTAGGATCGCGTTTATTAAGATGACAACGGCCAGGAGCTTTTCACGAACCGAAGCTTTCACGCCCATGCTGTTAGTCGATTGCGCAAAAAGAAGCCAACAACTTCGAATAAGTAGAAATAAACGGCGTCAGGTTGTCAGCCGGGCCACGAATCTGGATCATTACACGAACTTTGTTCACCGGAATTTCTGTGGCGAACTGCGAGGCGCTGTGGCTCACGGTCGGGAGTTATTAGATCGTTTAAGGTGAAGAATTAGGTTGAACGAAAAAGAAAAATCTCAAGAGGCATGTGAACAAGAACACAGCTACAATCGAGCACCCCACCGAAATGCCCCAGCTCGTAAAACCTATCGCTACGCCGCCAAACGACACAACCGTTCCGGTCGCAGATCTTGCGAGAGCGGATAGTCTGTTCGAGCGATTCGACTGGATTTACATTCTTTGCCGCGAAAATTTTTTCCGCGACGACACGCGGCGAATGATCGCGGCTTTGTGGCCGAAGAGTCGGCCGCAGGCCAAAGCGCGATTGGTTGAGCTTGGCTGCGGTCCCGGATTTTACTCGCGTAATCTGGCACGCGCTTTTCCGGAGATTGAAGTTCTCGGCCTGGATCGTTCGCGGCAGCAACTCGAGTATGCTCGGGAGAAGGCAGCTACCAGCGGGCTAAATAATTGCCGATTCGAACGGGGCGATGTGCTCGATGTCAGCCGCCCGGAAGAGAGTTTCGATTACCTGATAGCATCGCGTTTGTTCACTGTCCTGGCTGAACCGGAACGCGCGGTAGCCGAGATGTTTCGCGTTTTAAAGGGTGGCGGGCGCTGTTTTGTAGCCGAGCCGCGTTTTAAATTCTGGGCCTCCATACCGCTTTTCATTATGCGCGTCGTCGCCAGTGCCAGCGCACAGGCATGTCGCGAGCCGAGCACAGTCGCGGTATTTTCGGCAGAGCGTTTTGAGCGACTCTTCAGGACTGCGCCTTGGCAGCAGGTACGCATCTGGCAGGATGGGCGTTACCAATACGCCTTGTGTCAAAAGGGTTGACGCGTGCGCGGGCGCGGCGGAGGAAGAGCGCGGCATGCATCGCGTGCTCGCGTCTAATCCATCGAAGCAGGTTCCGCCGGGGATTTGCGCGCTCGCAATCATGACCAAAGCGCCGCGGCCAGGCGCTGTGAAGACGCGGTTGCAACCCCCGCTGACGGCCGAAGAAGCAGCTGCTCTCAACGTTTGTTTTCTGCGTGATACTGCCGCGGCGATAAACCAGGTATCCAATATCAAAAATAGAGGGGTCCGCGGAGTTGGAGTCTATACACCTCCGGGGGCCGCGGACGCCTACCAAGAGATTTTACCGAGCGGGTTTGAGCTCCTTCCCCAGCGTGGCGACGGATTCGGCGAACGACTGGCTAATGCTGCCCAGGACCTGTTCGGCGCCGGCTTTGAATCGCATTGTCTGATCGATTCCGACAGCCCGACGGTAACAGGGGATTCGTTTCATGAAGCAGTTGAGGCCCTTCAGCGGGAGGGCGATCGGATCGTGCTGGGGCCATCGGAGGACGGCGGCTATTACCTCATCGGAATGAAAAAATTGCACGGGCAACTGTTCGATCAAATCGATTGGAGCACCGGAAGGGTTTTGGAACAGACAGTCGCGCGTGCAGGCGAAATCGGGGTGGACGTGCACACGCTGCCCACCTTTTTCGATATCGACGATCGTACAATGCTCGCGCGTTTATGCGATGAGCTGCTTGGACAGAATCGCGGAAGCGCACCAGCGACGAAGGAATTTCTCCAACGGATTGTCGACCGGGAAGGCCGCGCTAGGATCTGGCCGCGATGAACAAAAACGGCCGACGAGCGCTCGTGACCGGGGGGGCCGGCCTGATTGGATCGCATGTAACCGACTTGCTTGTGCGTGAGGGGTGGGCAGTCCGCCTCCTGGATAACCTCGAGCCGAACACGCATAAACGGGGCAAGCCAGCCTGGATTAACGCGAAGGCAGAATTCGTTCACGGCGATTTGCGCGATGCGGAGACGATCAGCGATGCGCTGGTGGACATAGACATCGTTTTTCATCAAGCAGCTTATGGCGGCTACATGCCGGAGATCGCCAAGTATGTGCATGTGAATTCCCTCGGTACGGCCCAAATGCTGGAAGTGATTCGGGAAAAGAATTTGCCAATCAAAAAGATCGTCGTCGCGAGTTCACAGGCGGTTTACAGCGAGGGCGCAGGAAATTGTCCGAGACACGGTCTGGTGTTCCCGAATGTGCGGCCGGTAGAACAGTTAAAAAGGGGTGATTGGTCGGTGCGCTGTCCGGTTTGCGCCGAGCCGACCACCAGCGTGCCGACACCAGAGAATGCACCGATTGGTGGAGAAACCGTTTATGGGTTGACGAAGGTAGATCAGGAAAAACTGGTGTTGATGTGGGGAAAACAGACCGGCATTCCGACGGTTGCCCTCCGTTACTCCTGTACTTACGGGCCTCGACAATCCATCTTCAATCCCTACACCGGTGTGATTGCGATTTTTTGCACGCGCTTGCTGAACGGCCTGCCACCTGTGCTCTACGAAGACGGCGAACAAACGCGTGATTTTTCTTTTGTGGAAGATATCGCTCGCGCGAATTTGTTGGCAGCAACCACTGACAGGCTCGATGGATTGCCTGTCAATGTTGGCAGCGGCAAGGGAATCACAGTTCGCGAAATCGCGGAGCGGGTTTCTGACGCACTGCGAATCAAGCTCGATCCGGAGATCAACAGTGAGTTTCGGCCGGGCGAAATGCGGCACCTTATCAGCGGAATCGATCGGATACGGGCGGCGGGCTACAAACCGCAAATCGATATGGGAGAAGGCATCAGGCGCTATCTCGAGTGGATTCGCTCCCAATCCGACGTGCGCGATTATTTCGGCGAAGCTGCGGAAACCTTGCGCCGGAGGGGTATCGTCCATTCTGTCGCTGCTTCGGTAGCACGGGGTGGCGGTGAGAGTTCTGACAGCGAGGTCGCTCTTCGCAGGGACTGACTCGTGCAGCAGTTCACTCACCACTGACACTGCAAATGAACGTCTCAGTCGTCATTCCAGCATTGAATGAAGAAGAACCGATTGAACAAGTTGTGCGCGAAGTGATCGCAACTGGGGTGATCGACGAGGTAATAGTTGTAGATAATGGCAGTACGGACTGCACCGCCGAACGGGCCAGGAATGCGGGAGCTCGCGTGATGAGCGCGCCGCGAGGGTATGGCCGCGCTTGTGCGGCAGGCGTGGCGGCAGTTTCGACTGATTGCGACACAATCGTTTTTCTCGATGGAGATGGCAGCGACGTCCCGGCGTTCATGCATGCATTGCTCAAGCCGATCGGCGAGGGCCAGGATTTTGTCATTGGTTCGCGCACTCGCGGTCAACGCGAACCCGGCAGCATGAACTTCCAGCAGGTCGTCGCAGGTCATCTGGCCGGACTTCTGATTCGCCTGCTTTATGGTGTGCGCTACACAGATATGTGCGCTTTCCGTGCGATTCGTCGGAACGCTCTCACCAGATTAGCTATGAGTGAAACCAGCTATGGATGGAATCTTGAGATGCAAATGAAAGCGGCGCGGGCTCGTTTGCGCATTACCGAGGTCCCGGTTGATCATCGTCGCCGCGCGGGCGGAGTTTCAAAAGTCTCGGGAACATTGCGAGGAACATTTGTCGCCGGATTTCGTATCATTACGACCTTTCTTCGGGTGGCACTGGATAGAATGTAATTATCTTGTTAAAGCCAAAGGCGGAGTCCGCAGTGGAACCGAGTCGTTCACTCAGCAAAAGCAAGGCCGCATTGTCCGGACTGCTGGCAGGATTTGTTGCCGGCACGGCGATGACTCTGGCGATGTTATTGCTTGCCTGGAAACTGCGGGTTGGGACACCGCTCACAATCCTGGGGGACCGGTTGAGCGTTTTCATTTCGCCAAGGCCGTTCTTTTGGATCATGGGTCGTGTCGGTGGCTACAACCATCTTAAGCAGCTTGGTGTGGCTTCGAGCGCTTTAGGTCAGGTCGCGGTGGGAATGATCGGGGGGTTGCTCTATGGGATAGTGGCGCGCAACAGGATTCGCAAAAGCGCCTGGCCAACGCTCATTTTCTTCGTCCTGCTGCCATTATTGGTCAGCGCTGCTTTGCTATGGCCGGTGCTTGGCACGCATTACGCCGGCTTGCCGGTTGAAGCGGCGCGCATTATCACCTTGTTGTCGCTTGTTTTGTGTTTTCTCGTTTTCGAAAGAGCCCTCGTTCTTGGTTTTAGTTTTTTGGCTCCGACTTCCACGGAGAGCGCCGCGACCGAATTCTCGCCACACGTTAGTCGGCGCGTTTTTCTCTTGGGCGCCATCGCCGCTCTTTTCGCGGGCGGGGTAGCCGGCATCGCGCGAAAATTATTCCGGATCGCCACATTCAGTTATGACGGGACCCAGTACAAGGGCCCGGGCGTGCAAGCGATAACGCCGAATGAGCAGTTTTATTGCGTTACAAAAAACGTAATCGATCCGCGTGTAGATGAGGGTCTCTGGCACCTTGAGATCGGCGGACTGGTCCAAAATCCGCGCACCTATCGGCTCAGCGATTTGACGGCAATGTCGATGGTCGACCAGGAGACTACTTTGATGTGCATTAGTAATGGGCTCGATGCGGGCCTGATGAGCAACGCAATGTGGCGTGGAATTCCGATGGCTGAACTACTGCAGGCAGCTGGTCCGATGAGCGGCGCGGCGAAAGTGAAGTTGCAGGGAGTGGATAATTACACCGACACCTTTCCACTAGATAAAGCGATGGACCCGACCACTCTCATCGCGTTTAAGATGAACGGCCAGACCTTGCCGCATCGGCACGGATTTCCGGCGCGCGCGATCGTGCCGGGTTATTTCGGTGAGAAACACGTGAAATGGCTTACGCGAATCGAGGTTGCGCGTGAGGACGCGAAAGGCTTCTATGAGGCGCAGGGATGGGGGCCTGATTTCATCGTGCCGACGCGCTCCCGAATCGATGTTCCCGATAACGAATCATGGATCAAATTAGCCGACGCAAATCGAGGCATGATGATGAAAGGCGTCGCCTTCGGCGGGGATCGTGGAGTTTCGCGAGTAGAAGTGAGTTTTGACGACGGCGTATCATGGAAAGATGCCAGGATTGACTATCCCGGAACAAAGCTGAGCTGGTCGCTCTGGAGTTATAACTGGAAGCCGGATAAGGCCGATGATTATACGCTGGTGGTGCGAGCCACGGATGGGGAAGGCGAGGTGCAGGAATGGGAAGAGGATCGCGAATTCACCTCGGGCATCACTGGTTTTCATAAGATCCTGGTCCACATCTTTGCCTAGTCGAACCACGTGATATCCCGTTATTGTCACCCAGTGTGCGATAACCTTTGGTTGGATCGATGAGCTCGAAAAATCACGTTTTCACGCTTGGGATCGAGGAAGAGTTCGCCATTATCGATCCGCAGACACGAGAGCTGCGCTCTCACATCCAGGAAATTCTCGAGGATGGCAAGATAACGCTAAAGGAGCGGGTCAAGCCGGAGATGCATCAATCTGTAGTCGAGCTCGGCACCGAGATTTGCCGCGACGTTGCCGATGCGCGCAGGCATGTCACTGAGTTGCGGAGCGATCTCGCAGGATTGGCGGCGCGTGATGGACTGAAGATCGCCTCCGTAGGAACGCATCCCTTTTCGCACTGGCGCGATCAGCTCATTACCGAGGGCGAGCGTTACAAGGAAATTGTGCGCGACATGCAGTTGCTCGCGCGCGCGAATTTAATTTTTGGTCTG
Organism: Chthoniobacterales bacterium; assembly: GCA_036498205.1. GTDB lineage: Bacteria > Verrucomicrobiota > Verrucomicrobiia > Chthoniobacterales > UBA10450 > AV69. The sequence goes on from DASXIC010000028.1 coordinate 18,347, forward strand.
CACGTTCACGTTGGTATTCCCGATCGTGAAACGGCGATCCACGTAATGAACCAGGCGCGCTATTTTTTGCCGCATGTTTATGCCTTGTCCGTCAACTCACCTTTCTGGGTTGGCCACGATACCGGTCTGAAAGGTTATCGCCTGAAAGTTTTCGAGCGTTTTCCTCGCACCGGGATTCCGGACTCTTTTGAGTCTCTTTCCGAGTACGAAGACTACTGCAAACTCCTGGTTAAAACCGGCTGCATAGATAACGCCAAGAAGATCTGGTGGGACATACGGCTGCATCCCTTCTTCGATACTTTGGAAATCAGAGTGTGCGATGCCCAATCGCGCATCGACGATACGCTGGCGATTGCCGCACTGCTTCAGGCAGTGGTCGTAAGATTGCACAAACTGCTGCGGCAAAACGTTACTTTCCGTATCTATCGCCGCCGCTTATTGGACGAGAATCGCTGGCGGGCATCCCGCTATGGAATCGAAGGAAAACTGATCGACTTTGGGCAGGAACGGGAGGTCGAGACGCGGAGTTTGATTCACGAGATCATCGAATTTGTGGAAACCGAAGTGGACGAGCTCGGGAGCAGGCGTGAAATGAATCATATCGAGAAAATCCTGCGCGAAGGTACAGGCGCGGATCGTCAGCTTGCCTGTTGGGAAGGGACGCACGACATGAAAGCAGTCGTCGATCAGATTGTCTGCGAAACTTATGAAGGTCTGACCGTGGCCCAACCAACGGCAACCAACAACCCTGTATGAGGAAGGTTAATCTTTCCGAGGTTAAGGAAAACGAGCGTCGTTCCCCAAAGGGGAAGTATCGCAAGTTTGTTAAGGACGTATCGATTGCTCTTGGTCGGGAGCCTCAATCATTAGATTTGCGCAAGCGCCATCCCTACGATCTCGCCTACGTTCGTATTCCGCCCGGCGCTTCCTATTGCCCATATCATTCCCATATCGCCGAGACCGAGCTTTATCTGGTCATTTCCGGGCGCGGCACGGTGCGAGATGAATCGGGAATCACCGAAGTAGTCGCTGGCGACGCGTTCATTTTTCATCCCCATGAGGCCCACCAACTATCGAATGGTGGATCGGAAGACTTCGCCTACTACGTAATAGCGGATAATCCGTTCAACGACGCTTGCCATTACCCAGATAGTGGAAAATGGGCGGTTTCAACCAGACAGGGCGACGTCATCATCAAGGCTGAAACAGCGGACTACTATGACGGGGAAGAGTAGTTCTTCGCGATTTCGCCGCTAATGGCTGCGACCAGTCGCGTGACCATAGATCGCTCCGAGCTCGCCGTGGAATTCAGAATCTTGCGGCACCTGTTCTATTTTAGGATCGGAATTCACGATTTCCCGCCGGTTAGCACATGCTGACAGAAGAAGCACCAGGGTTGTGGTCAAACGATAAAGGGACGGCCGCATCTCCTCCGTTTGGCGTATTCTGAGCCGGAGTCAATCCGCGTGGCAAAACAAGACCGAGAAGACGCGTCTTCGGCGCGAAAAATTTCATTCGTCATACCGGCTCACAATGAGGAAGCCGAATTGCCTAAGACGCTTCAAAGCATTCATCTCGCAGCTTCTAACGCTAAGTGCGATTACGAAATTATTCTCGTCGACGATGGCTCGACCGATGCCACTGCCTTTATAGGAAAGAAATTTGGGAGCCTGGTCATTTCTATCGATCGCCGGCAAATTGCTGCGGCGAGAAATGCTGGAGCTCGGGCGGCCCGGGGAGATATCTTTGTCTTCGTCGATGCGGACACACACATTACCTCGGAACATGTCCGCAGCGTGATGGGCGCCTTGGATTCGGGTTGTGTGGGAGGCGGTTGCCGCCTTCAACTCGACGACAAAATTCCGCTTTGGGGAAAGATTTTGTTTAATGCTTTCGCCAGAGTGTATTTTGCATTTCAACTGGGGGCGGGCGCGTTTCTGTTCGCCACTCGCCCGGCTTTCTTTGCCGCCGGCGGTTTCGACGAGACCTATTTCGCGGGCGAGGAAGTTTTGTTCACTTTTGCATTAAAGAAGCTCGGCCATTTTAAAATATTGCCCGAACCAGCAATCACGTCCGGCCGGAAACTGCGGCTCTATTCGGGGAGGAAAATCTTGCAGGCTGCCTTAACTCTTATGCTTGCCGGCCAACGGGCAATGAGATCGCGGGCAAAACTTGACTTATGGTACGGGGGCAAGCGGGAACGTAGCCTTCGATGAGGCGGTCGAAAGATATCGCCAACCTCGAGCAGCGCGTGTTAATTTCCGCGCGATCTAATTCCTATGCTACACATAATCTGGTCAATAATTGTCGGGGCTATCATTGGTGGAATCGCTGAAGCTCTCGTGCCTGGTCAGCAACACCTTGGATTTTGGAAAGCAGCGTTGCTTGGGATAGCCGGCTCGATTGTTGGCGGGCTCATTGGGAGGCTCTTCTCCAAGCCTCAACCCGGGGCCGCCTTTCACCCGGCTGGGTTTATCATGTCGGTTATTTGCTCGATCCTGCTTTTGGTTATCTGGATGAAGGTTGTAGCCCCGACCGGGTAATCTTTACACGCTGAAAATCCGCGATTTCGCCGATGATTGCGAAGTGCGCGCTCTGGTGCGTGCATTCGAAACTGCCGCGATTTCTCCGGCGGAATTTCAGCACGTGGCTCATATTGCAGTGGCGTTAAGCTACCTGGCAGTCGAACCGCTGGAAGCGGCTTCCGCGCGAATGAGATGTTCGCTCTTAAATTTTGCCCGTTGTCACGGTCTCAACGTTTATCACGAAACGATGACGAATTTCTGGATGAGATTACTGGATCACCTGGCAGCTACTCACTATCGTAAAGTTCCGCTCTGGCGGAGGGTCAACCTGATTGTAGAGCGTTGGGCCGCAACCGACCCAATCAGCGCGCATTATTCCCGTGGGGCCATCACATCGCGGGCAGCGCGGGAGTCGTGGGTCGAACCCGACCGGTTGCCATTGCCATTTTAGGCAATCCGCCCGCTACTTGCAGAGCTGCGTTCTTGATTTACACTAGCCGCTTCATTTATGGCAGAGAATGCGGAGACGGTGGAGCTGAAGGAGTTCCGCCTGCACGAGAAGGACACTGGCAGCGCCGACGTACAAGTCGCGATGCTAACACAACGGATCGCGCAGGTAACGGAACACCTGAAGACCAACGCGAAGGATCATTCTTCGCGGCGCGGCCTCCTGAAAATGGTCGCGCAACGCCGAAGCTTGCTGGATTACCTGAGTCGCTCGAAAAGCGACCGTTACAAGAAGGTGATCGACAAGCTAAACCTGCGAAAATAGACGCAGCGAGGCACCGCTTCGTGCCAAAGCCAGTAAAAATATAAACCGCAGACCAGGCCGAAAAGGCACCTTGGGTTCTAGGTTTCAGCGCCGCCGCGGGCGGAATTGACACCTACAATCAGGGTGACCGGCCTGGATTCTCGCACATCCAGGAAAGTAAAATGCAACACAAGGTCACGGCGCAAATCGGCGCCCATGCTATCTCTATTGAGACAGGTAAAATAGCCAAACTCGCAGACGGGTCGGTCGTCGTTTCGTGCGGCGACACCATCGTCATGGCGAGTGCAGTCTCAGCGACAACAGTCAAAGAAGGTCAGGATTTTTTTCCGCTCACCGTCGATTACCGCGAGAAAGCGGCGGCCGCGGGCAAAATTCCGGGCGGTTATTTCAAGCGCGAAGGGCGTCCGTCAGAGAAGGAAACTCTTACTTCGCGAATGACGGACCGTCCGCTCCGGCCTCTTTTCCCCCAGGGTTATTTTTATGATACCCAAATTATCTCCATTTTGCTCAGCGCGGATGGTGAGAACGACCCCGATGTTCTATCCATCAACGGAGCGTCGGCCGCCCTGTGCGTGTCAGACATTCCTTTCAACGGGCCGATTGGTGCGGTGCGAGTCGGTCGCGTTAACGGCGAATTCGTCGTAAATCCGACTCACACGCAACGCGAGCAAAGCGATCTCGATCTGATCTATGTCGGCACGGAAAACGACGTCATCATGATCGAAGGGGCGGCTAATCAGTTGCCCGAAGAAGAGTTCATCAAGGCGCTCGAGTTCGCCCATGGCCATGCACGGGAGATGATCCGCATTCAAAAGGAGCTCGCGGCAAACGTTGGCAAGGCAAAGCGTGAGATGCCGCTTTTGCAGGTGAATCAGCAATTACTGGAGATTGCCTATGAAGTGGCGGGCGACCGGATCGAGGGGGCACTTTACACAGAAGGCAAAGTGGCCCGGGCAAAGGCGGTAGAGGGGCTGCGGGAAGAAGTAAAAAAAGCGATTCTCGAGAAACACCCTGAGGCCGACAAGTTCGAGATTACACAAGCGTTCGATTACGTGCAGAAGAAGGCGTTTCGCATCAGCGTTTTGGAAAAACGCAAGCGCATGGATGGCCGCGGTTATCAAGATTTGCGTCCGATTTCGTGCGAGGTGAGCGTGCTTCCGCGCGCTCATGGGTCCGCTATTTTCCAGCGAGGGGAAACCCAGGCCCTCGCTCTGGCGACTCTGGCGCCGATTGAAGAGGCGCAGATGATAGATGCTTATGGCGGAGGCGAGCAATCAAAGCGCTTTCTCCTCCATTATAACTTTCCGCCTTTCAGTGTCGGCGAAACGGGACGTTTTGGCGGTGCCAGCCGTCGTGAAATTGGGCATGGGGCGTTGGCGGAGCGTTCTCTCGAGCCGGTGGTGCCGAACGAAAGCGATTTTCGTTATGCCATCCGCGTATCGAGTGAAGTAATGGAATCGAACGGCTCGACCTCGATGGCAAGTGTTTGCGCGGGAATGCTCGCGCTGATGGATGCCGGCGTGCCGGTCAAGGACGTAGTAGCCGGGATCTCGATCGGTTTGGTCACCGAATACGATAGCCAACAGCTAAAGCGTCATGAGCTGCTGACCGACATTATCGGTTCGGAGGATCACTTTGGAGATATGGATTTTAAACTGTGCGGTACAGCTGCCGGCGTCACCGGTTATCAGCTCGATCTCAAGCTTCCAGGGATCAGCCAAAAGATTCTGGCCGAAGCCATCTACCGCGCCAAAGAAGCGCGACTCAAAATTCTTGGGATCATGCACAGTACGCTCGAGAAACCGCGTGGCGAGCTGAGCAAATACGCGCCGCGAATCGAGACGATCAAAATTAACCCCGAGAAAATCGGCGCGCTAATCGGACCGGGAGGCAAGACGATCAAGGGAATTGTCGCTGAGACGGGCGCAGAGATTAATATCGAAGACGATGGTTCGGTGCACATCTACGCCACGAACGGCGAATCGATGGCCCGGGCCAAGGAAATCATTGGCGGTATGACGCGAGAAATTGAGATTGGCGCGACCTATCAGGGGCGAGTCGTCTCGACGAAGGAATTCGGCGCTTTTGTCGAAGTTTTCCCAGGCAAAGACGGACTGGTGCACATTTCCGAACTGGCGGATTTTCGGGTTAAGAGGACCGAGGACGTGGCAAAGGTGGGCGACATTATTTGGGTAAAGTGTATCGGCATCGACGACAAGGGACGCGTTAAGCTTTCGCGCAAGGCGGCTTTGAAGGATCGGGCGGAAGTCGAAACCGCTCAGCCGGCAGAAGCCGTTCACGACGGTGGGCGCTGATTGATTGGCGCGCGTTTTGTAGATCCGGGCGAATGCGAGGAGTCTCGCTTGTTTGAGAGGTGCTTCGCTACGTTAGGGACGAGATTTCTATGAAATCGGGATTTCTCGAGAAGCTGATAGGCCGTCTCGGCAAGATCGGGCCGGAAGACGTGCAGAATTATTTGCTGCGCCTGGCTCAGGAAAAGGGATTTCTCGAGACCATCTTCAATGCCATTCAGGAGGGGATCATCGTCACCGACTCGAGCGGCAATATCACGTATGTTAATGATGCGGCATGCGAACTCTTTGGACTGGACGCCGAAGACGCCATTGGGAAACAGCTCGATGAGCGTGTTCGGGGATTGGATTGGCAATCGTTGACCAGGAGCGGTGGACCGGTCACGCGCGATCTCGAGATCTTTTATCCCTCCAATCGGTTCATCAATTTCTACATCGTGCCCCTGATCATCGAGCATCGGGCAGAAGATGCGGGCTTCGACGGAGCCGCACATCAGGTTGGTTACGCAATTATTTTGCGAGACATTACCGAAAGCCGGCGTACGGCCGAAAAAACGATCGAAAGCGAACGCTTGAATGCCTTGACGCTGCTCGCGGCCGGGGTCGCGCACGAAATCGGCAATCCGCTCAACTCATTAAACATCCATCTCCAGTTGATGGAACGGCAGGCTCGCAAGGTAGACGGCAAGGAACGCGACGAGCTGGAGCATTCCATCAACATCGCCCGCGACGAAATCAGCCGACTCGATTCAATCGTGACGCAATTTTTGCGGGCGATTCGGCCCTCCAGGCCACAACTGCAGCCGGAAAATATCAATGGCATTGTAGAGGAGGCGGTTCGTTTTTTCGCACCCGAAATTGAAGCACGCGACATTGTTGTCGAAACAGAATTGCGCCCGGACCTGCCCTTGCTTCAAGTGGACCGTGATCAAATGAAGCAGGCTTTTTACAACATTATCAAAAACAGCTTCGAGGCGATGAAACGACGCGGGATTTTGCGCATACGCAGTGCGATGGACGACACCCATGTGCGGGTGAGTTTCACCGATAACGGCGGCGGCATGTCGGCGGAGGCGCTCAGTCATGTTTTTGAGCCGTACTACACCACCAAGGCGAGTGGGTCAGGACTCGGTTTACTGATTGTGCGGCGAATTGTGCGCGAACATGGTGGCGAACTCGCAATCGAGAGCACTGAAGCGAAGGGATTGACGCTGACGATTCGTTTGCCTTTCAAAGATCGCCGCGTGCGGATGCTGGAGGCTGGAAGCGCGCGCGACGCACAGACGAGAAGTCCTGCCTGAGAGATCGCGCACGTGCTTCACAACTCACCTATTCTTTTCCGCCACAGGCTCGCATGCAGGCAACGATCCTAATCGTCGACGACGAAAAGCATACTCGCGATGGCTTGCGCCGTCTCCTGGAAGAGAACTACGACATTTACGTAGCCGAAGATATCGGTGGGGCCATGGGCGTTCTCGAACGGGAAACGGTTGATCTCTTGCTGACTGATCTGCGGCTCGGCGCCGAAGACGGAATGCAGTTGATCGATCGGGCACTCAAGTTACCGCATCCGCCGGTCTGCATTATGATGACTGCCTACGGCTCCGTCGATTCGGCGGTCGAGGCGATGAAGCGCGGCGCTTACGATTTTGTCACCAAACCGCTGAATCTCGACAAGGTGGAAATTCTGCTCGCACGCGCCTTGCAGACGCGGCGAATGGAACAGGAGAACCGAAGTTTGCGACAGCAAATCGATGAACGTTACGGGCTCGAAAACATTCTCGGAGAATCGCTGGCGCTGCGCGAAGTGCTCACCACCATTCGGCAGGTCGCTCCTTCATCGGCCAACGTTCTCATCGAAGGGGAAAGCGGTACCGGCAAGGAACTGGCAGCTCACGCCATTCACAATCTGAGCCGGCGCAACAAGGCGAAGTTCGTTGTCGTGCATTGTGCGGCCCTTTCGCCCACCTTGCTGGAGAGCGAATTGTTCGGTCACGAACGGGGCGCGTTCACCGGCGCGCACGAACGCCGGATTGGGCGTTTTGAACAGGCCAATGGCGGCACGATTTTTTTGGACGAGATCGGCGAAATCGATCCGAGCACACAAGTGAAATTATTACGCATCATGAGCGAGCAGCGCGCCTTCGAACGAGTCGGCGGTACGCAGACGCTAAAGGCGGACGTGCGCATCATCGCGGCGACAAATAAAAATCTCGAGCAGCTCGTGCGGGACGGAAAATTCCGCGACGATCTTTATTTTCGCCTCAACGTTGTGCGGATCACCATGCCGCCGCTCCGCGCGCGCAAGGAAGACATCCCGCTTCTGGTGCGAGCGTTTTTGCGGCATTTCTCCAAGGCAAATGAGAAACCGGTCCTCGACATCACTGCTGATGCGATGAACACGTTGCTGACCTACGATTGGCCGGGAAACGTTCGCGAGTTGCGGACTGCAATCGAGCACGGGGTTGTGATGGCAAGTGGGCCCAAGGTAACACTGCGCGACCTACCCACCGCTGTGCGGCAGGCGGCAGGCCCATCGCTGGGCGCAATCGGTGCAGCGATTACCTCGGAGAGCATCAATCCGCTTGATCTTGGCGAAACCGAGAAGCGCCTGATTACTCAGGCCCTGGCAGCAACAAACGGGAACATCACTTCAGCGGCCAAGCGACTTGGCATCAGCCGACGAACATTGCACCGAAAATTAAACGAAATGAACGCCGAAGGCAGGGATGTTCGCCAACAAACGCGCGCCACTAAAAAACGCGTGAAGTAAATTGCGCGATTTAGCAGTTTGCGGTTTACGAAGCTGGTCTTGAGCGGTTCAATTGATCGCGTGAACGACAGTAAGAAGCTCTTCGGCACAGACGGTGTCCGGGGAGTTGCAAACGTCGAGCCGATTACGGCTGAGACGGCCCTGAAACTGGGCCGAGCGGCAGCTCACGTTTTTACCAAGATCAACCCGCGCGAACATCCCAGCGGCGCGCGTCCGAAGATTGTTCTCGGTAAAGACACGCGGCTTTCAGGTTACATGCTGGAAAATGCGCTCGTCGCCGGCATTACTTCCTTAGGAGTGGATGTGCTTGTGATCGGCCCTTTGCCGACCCCCGGCGTCGCCTATATCACTCGTTCGCTGCGGGCGGATGCGGGGATTGTGCTCTCCGCTTCCCACAATTCATACGAGGACAACGGGATTAAATTCTTCCGCCATGACGGTTACAAATTGGACGATCAGGTGGAAGAGCAAATCGAACAGCTTGTCTTTACCGGCGAGATTGATTCGATCCGCCCCCGCGCTGAAAAAATCGGAAGAGCGACCAGAATCGATGATGCACTGGGGCGGTATGTCGAGTTCGCAAAAGCAAGCTTTCCCCGTGGTCTGTCGCTGGAAAAGATGCGCATCGCAGTCGACGTTGCGAACGGCGCGGCTTACAAGTCAACGCCCTGTATTTTACGCGAGCTCGGGGCTGACATTCGCGTCAGCCACGACGCGCCAAACGGAACCAACATTAACGCCGAATGTGGCAGCACCTACCCCGAGGAAATTCAGCGCTTTGCCAGGGAATCGCGCGCTTACATCGGGATCACCCATGATGGGGACGCCGACAGGGTGCTTCTCTGCGATGAAAATGGCGAGTTGGTCGATGGCGACGAAATTCTCGCCGTCACAAGCGTCGATTTGCTCCGAACGAAACGGTTGCGAGACGAAACGCTCGTGGCCACGGTGATGAGCAATTTTGGATTGGAGGAAGCACTGGCGCCTTACGGTGGCAAAGTCGTCCGCACCAAGGTCGGCGATCGCTACGTGCTTGAAGAAATGGTTGGGCGAAACCTGAACGTCGGCGGCGAACAAAGTGGCCATATGATCTTCCGCGACTTCACCACCACGGGGGACGGAATCATCAGCGCACTTCAGGTTTTGCGGATCATGAAGGAGACCGGGAAACCTTTGAGCGAGCTCAAGCGTTGTTTGAAAAAATATCCACAGGCGCAGCGTAATCTGCGCGTCGCCCGCAAGCCGCCCCTGGAGGAGCTGGGGACGGTGATGAAATTGGTGGGCGAAACCGAAAAAAAACTTTCGGGCAAAGGGCGGGTCTTGCTGCGCTATTCCGGCACCGAGCCGAAAATCAGGTTACTGATTGAAGGGCGCGAGCGGGATGAAATCGATCGTCAGGCCAATCGGATTGCAGAAGCGATTGAGAACGAGATTGGGGCGAGCTAGAAGCGATGGGTGAACTCGCTGTCATCCCGAACGACGTGAGGGACCTCACGATAGGCCGGGTCGCGTGCCTGATAATTAGAGTATTACCCACAGTTGTGCGAGGTCCCTCGCCTGCGCTCGGGATGACGGAACCTACATGACGCTCACGCAAACAGTCGAAGCCCTGCTATTCAGCGCTCAGAAACCGCTGACGACGCGTGAACTTCAAGATGCCCTCACTGCCACTGGTGGAGACGACGAACTCGTGCCGAATGAATTTGCACACGTAAAGGAACCGGAAATTGCGGGTGCGCTGGAAGAATTGACGATCCATTACATCGAGCAATCTCATGGGTTCCAGCTGACGGAAAAAGCGGGAGGCTGGCAACTTGTAAGCCATCCCGATTGTGCTCGCTGGGTTCGCCAGCTTTTTCCCGCGCCGAAACCGGCTCGCTTATCTCCGCCCGCCTTGGAAACGCTCGCCATTGTTGCTTATCGACAGCCGATAACGCGCGCAGACATCGAAGCGGTGCGTGGGGTCGCGGTCGATGGCGTGCTGCAAAACCTGATGGAACGCGGCCTGGTCAAAATCAGCGGCCGGGCAGAGTTGCCGGGGCGACCGCTGCTTTATGAAACGACGGGATTCTTTCTCGAGCACTTTGGATTGCGTAATTTGGACGAGCTTCCCAACGCGCAGGAATTGCGTGCGCGCGCGTTACCAGTACAAAATGAGGCGCCGAAAGAGGCCAATTCGTCGGCGGAAATGCCAGAAACGACGCCGCAGCATTGACTTAGCCGTGCAATCCATGAAGATCGAAGCGTGTCGCCTTTCAGGGGTGCCGCGATAACATCCGCTTCCTATGAGTAAAGCTTTGCTTGGCTGCCTCGGGATCGTAGCGATCCTTGTATTTATCGCTTTGGTTGGTGGCTGCGCCGTTGCCGGAAGCTACAATCGCCTCGTCAGCCTGCAGCAGAAGGTGGATCAAAGCTGGGCTCAGGTCCAAAACGTCTATCAACGACGGGCCGATCTGATTCCAAATTTGGTCAATACCGTTGCCGGAGCAGCAAATTTTGAGAAATCTACCCTGACGGATGTGACTAACGCGCGCGCGAGCGTCGGTCGCGTCCAGATGACCTTGGATCCGAACAAGGCCCCGACTGACGCCGCGAAACTGCAAGAATTCCAAAATGCACAAGGACAGTTGGGCAATGCACTCTCGCGATTGCTTGTTGTGAGTGAAAATTATCCTCAGCTCCGCGCGACCGAGAATTTCCGGAATTTGCAGGCCCAGCTCGAAGGAACCGAGAACCGTATCTCAGTGGAGCGCGGCAATTTCAACGCCGCAGTGCAGGAATACAACACCGCCGTGCGCACATTTCCGACAAATCTCTTTGCCGGTATGTTCGGCTTTCAACCGCGTCCGTTTTTTCAGTCGCAGCCCGGCGCGGAGAAAGCGCCGACGGTGAATTTCAATTTCGGCAGTCCGGCGCCGGCGCCCAGTGCGGTGGCAACGGCAACTCCATAAAAACATTCGGATCATCGCGCGGAGCGGTTTAGGTTTGACGTAATCAAAAAGGTGAAAAGACCCGCGGCCTTTGTTGCCTTTCTCTTGCTGGCAAGCGCAGTGTTCTGTCGCGCTGCCGAGGTCATTCCGCCAAAGCCGGACCGTTACTTCAACGATTACGCCGGGGTGGTTTCCAGGGGGGCCGCGGACCGGTTCAATACCGAGCTGGCCCAGTTCGAACGCGATACGTCGAACCAGGTGATAGTCGCAGTATTCCGCAAGATGGAGAGCGATTCGGATGTTGCGGACTACACGCGACGCGTTGCCCAGGCTTGGGGTGTTGGACAAAAGGAGCGTCGTAACGGCGTCGCGCTTTTTGTTTTTGTCGATGACCGGAAGATGTTCATCCAGGTCGGTTATGGTCTGGAGGGGGCGTTGCCGGATGTCACGGCCTTCGATATTACCGAACGGCACATTAAGCCGCATTTTCGCAAGGGCGATTACGAGGGTGGTCTGGCTGAAGGAATCGATCTAATCCTCAAAGCCATCCGCGGTGAATACAAAGGTAGTGGCAAAACGAATGCGGAACGCGGCGGCGAGGGAGCCGGGACGGCCGGTCTTCTGGTTTTTCTTTTCGTATTGGTCGTATTCCTGATTGCTGTGCGCGCCTCCCGTAGGCGCGGCGGTTATGGATACACCGGTTTTGGCGGGCCGTTCATTACCGGGGGCTGGGGCGGCGGCGGCGGTTGGTCGGGCGGATCGTCCGGCGGCGGTGGGTTCGGCAGTTTCAGTTCCGGCGGCGGCAGCTTCGGCGGGGGCGGTGCCGGGTCCAGCTGGTAAAATGCGAACCCACAATTTCCTCAGACGGCTGGATCATAAACGCATTACGCAGGCGATTAAGAAGGCGGAAGGGCGCACTTCAGGCCAAATCCGCGTCTTTATTCAGCGAGGCGAATTTGAAGATGATCCCTTACCGCGCGCGCAGAAGAAATTTCTCCAGCTTGGAATGGACAAGACAGAAGAGCGGAACGCGGTGCTGATTTTCGTAGCACCGCGGGCCCGGAAATACGCTGTGGTAGGCGATGTCGGTGTGCACGAGAAATGTAGTCAACAGTTTTGGCAGCGGTTGGTCGATGCGATGCGGGAACATTTCAAAAAGGAGGATTTCAATCGTGCGATCGTTCACGGCATCAATGAAGTGGGAAAAGCGCTGGCTGCCCATTTTCCGCGCACGGCGGACACGATCAACGAACTGCCGGACGAAATCGCGCAGGGCTGATTGTTCGCCGACTGAGAGGAGAACTCAGTTCCCGGGCACTTGCAAAAGCCGCGGTTTAATGTTTATTCGTCGCTCCGCAGCGAGTTCACACAAAATTGCGTCGTTGGTCCCTGGGTTTCCGTCGCTGGACGCGAAATCGACTCGCCAGGGGAAACCCGGCGTCGAGGAATTGCCGATTTAAGATTTGCCATTTCCGATTTGGTCGGATGCTTTGCGTGACTCCACGCTCTTCGTCTCTTCCAATCGTAAATCGGCAATCGAAAGTCCAAGATAAAAATATGCCAGTTCGTTACGGTCGGTTTGAAATGCCAAAGACCCTTTCCAAGGAAGAGAAGGGATCAACGGAAACTTACGCGAAGTTCGTCGCGGAACCATTTGAGGCTGGCTACGGCCATACGGTGGGCAACTCGCTTCGTCGCGTGCTGCTTTCCTCTTTGGAAGGCGCGGCCATTACGGCCGTAAAAATCACGGGCGCGCAGCACGAGTTCGCCACCTTGCCGGGCGTCGTCGAGGACGTGACCGACATCGTGCTCAATTTGAAGCGAGTGAAATTTAAAGCCACGGAACATGAGCCCCGCAAACTTTCCCTGAGCGTGAATAAGGAGGGCGAAGTAACCGCAGGCGACATTCAGCTCATCCAGGGTTACGAAATTTTGAATCCAGATCAGATCATCTGCACCCTGGACAAGAAACATAAATTCGACGCCGAACTGGAAGTACGGGTGGGCCGGGGATTCGCTACCGGTGAAGAGAATAAACGGGCCGATCAGCCGATAGGATTAATTCCGATCGATTCGATCTTTTCGCCCGTCACCAGGGTGAAATACGCAGTGGAAAATACCCGGGTCGGGCAGCGCACGGACTATGATAAGCTCATCCTCGAGGTATGGACGGACGGGCGACTGACCCCTGACGACGCTCTTTTGCAGGCTTCCGCGATTCTTCGGCATCACCTCGATGTCTTCGTCAACTTCAATGAAGAAGTCATCGAATTTGACGAAACTCCGGCCGGAGTGAGCGAAGAAAACATGAAGCTGAAAAAGCTTCTCAACATGAGCGTGAACGAAATCGAACTCAGCGTGCGCGCCGCAAACTGCCTGAACAACGCAAACATTACGAGCGTGGGTCAGCTCGCGCAGAAAACCGAAGCGGAAATGTTAAAGTACCGCAACTTCGGCAAAAAATCCCTCAACGAGATCAAGGACAAACTGCAGCAACTCGGCCTCGGTCTTGGAATGAAGTTCGATCCCGGTCTGGTCGAGATCCCGGCCGGTGGAGTTGATGGTGCCAGCATGAATGGCGCGGGAACCGAATAGGCCACCCGTCCGGCTGACATGAGACATCAAAAGAAAACGATTAAGCTCGGCCGTACCGCCGAGCACCGGAAGGCGCTCCTGGCCAATCAAGTTTGCAGCCTAATCGAGCATCAGCGCATTAAAACAACCTTGGCAAAGGCGAAAGCGGCACGTCCGCTCGCGGAACGGATGGTCACACTTGGAAAAAAAGGATCACTGCACGCCCGGCGGACCGCGTTTGCTGTTTTACGCCAGAAAGATGCCGTAAAAAAATTATTCGATGAAATTGTGCCGCGCACAGCTGAGCGGAACGGCGGTTATACCCGCATTGTGAAACTTGGTCAGCGCAAGAGCGACTCGGCGCCGATTGCCTATCTCGAGTGGGTAGATGCGCCGGTCACTGTTGAGGAGGAACCCGCCGCGGACTCCAAGACTCGCAAGTCGAAGAAGAGTGGCGGAAAGACGGGCGATTCTGAACGCAAACCGCAGCAAAAGGCTGCCGCGACCGGGAAGTAATTTAGGAGGGAACGTCCGTTCCATTTTCGGGACGGACGTTTCCCAAGCTCGGAATACGTTTCCGATCTAAGATTTTGATTCCCATGTTGTAAGCTATAGGGGGCGAGCTGTTTACGCCGATCCAAAATTCGGTGGCACGCCAGGTGCATTAGGTCTGGCCAACCTATGAAAACCTCGAACCTCAAATCCACCTACGATTTGGTTATGGCGTCCGAATCCGAAGACCGCAATCGTTCCTTACTCGAGACCGTGATTTACGCGTTGTTCATTCTCAGCGCCGTATTCTCGATCTGGCAGTTCGCAATTCAACCTGTCGTCGTCCCCGCCAGCGTGGCCGCGGCCACGACCGAAACGTGCCAGATCGGTCCCTGCTAAGGGTCTCATTTGCCTGATGAATTAGGCAATGGTGCTGCAAGACTTGCGTTATGCCTTGCGGATGCTGGCGAAACAGCCGGCATTTACCGCGATTGCGGTCATAACTCTCGCGCTCGGTATTGGCGCCAACACCGCCATCTTCAGTGTTGTTAATGCCGTCCTGCTGCGGCCCCTCCCTTATCCGCAGCCGGAGCAGTTGATCGTTTTGCGCGAGCGTTCAAATAGTTTCGACAACGGCTCGGTCAGCTTTCCGAATTACATCGATTGGCGCGCGAGCCAGCGCGGTTTTACCGACCTCGCGCTTTTCCGCCGTGGCGACGCGAACCTTTCACGGGCGGGAACTGAAAACGAACCGGAACGTGTGGGTTCTGCGCAAGTGAGTTACAATTTTATGTCGATACTCGGCGTGGCGCCCGCGCTTGGTCGTGATTTTCGCGAATCGGATGACGTTCCCGGATGCAAAAAAGTTGCGTTGATTTCCGATGGACTTTGGAAACGCCGGTTTGGAGGTTCCGCCGACACGATTGGGAAGCAGATAATAGTCGATGGAGTTCCGCGTGAGATCATTGGCGTTTTGCGGCCGAATGTGAAAGTTCCGCGGCTCGCGCAGATTTATTTGCCGCTCGATGACCTCCGTGCCGCTCGAGAGGTTCTTAACCGGGACAACCACCCTGGCTTTTCTGCGCTGGGCCGCCTGAAACCAGGCGTGGCGCTTGGGCAAGCGACGGCTGATCTCGACAATATCGCGCGCGAACTGGAGCGACGATATCCGGACACCAACACGGGGCGTCGCCTCAATACCATGACGCTGCTTGATTCCGCGGTGAGGGATTATAAGAACGGCGTTAGGCTTCTCTTCACCGCCGTTATTTGCGTATTGCTAATCGCCTGCGCCAACGTGGCAAATTTGCAGCTCGCTCGCTCGCTCGCCCGTGATCGGGAATTAGCTGTCCGCGCAGCACTTGGCGCGAGCCGGATGCAATTGGCGAGACAAGTCCTGACGGAAAGCACCATTTTGGCGTTAGTAGGAGGATTCGCGGGTGTGATGCTGTCGCTTTGGGGAATCGATGCGATCAAAGCGATCTCGCCGAACGATGTCGTGCGTTTCCAAGAGCTTCGAGTGGATCTGCCGGTTCTGACATTTACCGCTCTAATCGCAATTGGCGCTGGAATTTTCGTCGGGACTTGGCCGGCAATGCGTGTTTCGCGCAACGCGGCACTATCGGTTTCGCTTCACGAAGGCGGCCGCGGTACTAGCGATGGTACCCACCGGCAGCGCGCCCGTTCGCTATTGGTAGTCGCGCAGGTCGCGCTCGCGTTGCTGCTGCTGGCTGGGGCGGGGTTGATGCTAAAAAGCTTTCGCAACGCCGAAGAGGCCTCGCTCGGGTTCGACCCGCATGGTGTCGTCAATATCAAGATTTCAATTCCGGAAGCGAAGTATCCAAAGGACGAACAGAAGGAGGTGTTCTGGTCGCAACTCCTCGAACGGGTACGCCAAATTCCCGGCGTGGAAGCGGCGGCGATCAGCGCCAACAGCCCGTTCGACGACAATGAGTGGGATAGCTATTTTCACGTCACTGGTACTCCACCGACTCCGCCCGGCCAGCAACCAAGTGCCGAGGTCACTCCAGTCTCACCGAATTATTTCCGAGTCATGGGAATGCCGATTTTGCGCGGGCGCAACTTTGGACCGGAGGATTTGCCGGGGGAAAAGGGACACTCGCGCTCGATCATCATCGACGAGTCGTTTGCGAAAAAATACTTCGCCGGGAAAGATCCGATTGGCCAGCATATCGACGACAATCAGACCGACGACAAAAGCCAGCCGCCGATGACAATCATTGGCGTCGTGCCGCGCACGCGCAACGAAGCGCCGGGCGAAGATAATTCCGAGAAATTACACATGGTGGAGGAATACCTGCTCGCCTCTCAGGACCCGCAACGCGGCAACAATCTGCACATTCGCACAAACCTGAGTGACGTCGGCGCGCTGGTCGCGGCCGTGAAGCGAGAAGTCCAGGCGATTGATCCGGATCAGGCACTCGGTTCCGTCTCCACGATGAATCAGGCGATCGCGAAAAGTCTCAGCTCCCGCCGCATGTTGATGTCGCTGTTAGGGGTTTTCGCTGCTGTCGCGCTATTGCTAGCCAGTGTCGGGCTCTATGGTGTAATGGCGCTGACGGTGACGCAGCGGACACGCGAGCTCGGCATCCGGCTCGCGCTGGGAGCGCAGCGGACTGATGTGTTTCGTCTAGTCCTCACTCACGGCATGTTGCTGGTCTGCGTCGGATTAAGCATCGGGCTGATTGCCGCGCTTGGAGTCGGCCGCGGATTGCAAGGTTTGCTCTATGGTGTCGGCGATTTGGACGGGCCGGCACTCAGTTTTGCTTTCTTCGCTCTCGCCGCCGTCGCCTTGGTCGCGTGCTGGTTCCCGGCGCATCGGGCCACCCGCGTCGATCCAATCATCGCTCTGCGTTCCGAATAAAACTATGGCCACGATTCAGCAGAATCTCCGTTACGCCTTGCGGATGCTGGCAAAACAACCGGTCTTTACCGCGATTGTCATTGTCACCTTTGCGCTGGGAATTGGCGCGAACACAGCCGTTTTTAGCGTTCTCAATGCGGTTTTACTGCGTCCTCTCCCTTTTAAAGATCCGCAAAACCTCGTTGCATTATGGCCTTACGAGATCAGCGAAGGGCCGAAAAGTGTCACCGATTGGTCCGCTGTTTCGTATCCGGATTTTCGCGATTGGCGGGCGCAGAACGACCAATTCGAACACATGGCGGTCTACACAAATCGGAGTCTCACGCTGACTGATGGAAGCAAGGCCGAGCACATTGTCGGTGAAGCCGTTTCTGCCGATTTGTTCGCCTTGCTCGGCGTGCAACCGTGGGTGGGTCGTGCATTCTTGCGAAGCGAAGATGAGCCTGGAAACCACGTTGCTATTCTGAGCTATGGACTGTGGCAGGGTCGATTCGGCAGCGATCCCAGAATTGTCGGTAAATCGATCACTCTCGACGGCAAAAACTACTCTGTTGTGGGCGTAATGCCCGCGGGATTCAACTTCCCGCTCATGCACGACAGCACTGCGGTCGAACTTTGGACAACGGTCGCAGCTCTGCGCGAGACCGTTGATGGCTCGCAGCCGATGACTGAACAGCGCGGGAACGATTTCATGTACTGCATAGCACGGCTAAAACCCGGCGCCTCTCTGAGCCAGGCCCAGGCCCGAATGGACACGATCAGCGCGGCGCTGCGGCAGCAATATCCCGATTCAAACGCCCACATCGGCGTAACGCTTGTGCCACTGGTCAACGCCGTCGTCGGTGAAACCCGGCCGGCCCTGTTGATGTTGTGCGCCATGGCCGGATGCGTGCTGCTGGTGGCATGTGTCAACGTCGCCAATCTTCTTCTGGCGCGTTCGCTCTCGCGTCAGAAGGAGATCAGCATTCGCGCCGCAGTCGGCGCGGGCCGGTTTGATATCGTCAGTCAACTACTAACAGAAAGTGGACTGTTTGGATTGCTTGGCGGTTTCGCCGGACTGATTCTCGCTATTTGGGGAATCGATTCGCTGCGCGGTTTTCTTCCGACGAACATCCCGCGCATCAGCGAGATCTCGCCGGACTGGCGCGTGCTCTGTTTCACCGGCGCAGTGAGTTTGTTGGTAGGAATGTTCGCCGGCCTGCTTCCCGCCTGGCGCGCCTCGCATGGAAACCTCGCCACCGCATTGAACGAGGCCACACGTGGCTCGAGCGAAGGTAGCGGAGGCCGCCGCACACGCGCTGCCCTTGTAGTGGTCGAAATGGTCCTTGCGCTCGTTCTTCTCGCTTCGGCCGGATTGCTCGTGAGCAGTTTTTTGCGCCTACAACGTGTCCGCCCGGGGTTTGATCCGACAAATATTTTGACCGCGCGGGTCGCTTTGCCCGACACGCGCTATGGCAAACCAGAAGCGGTTGCGGATTTTTACAGCAAACTGCTCCAGCGCATAGGCAGTTTGCCCGGCGTTGGCGGAGCCAGCGCCGCGTGGTGGATTCCCCTCAGCGGCAGCGAAATTACCTTTAACTTCGATATTCAGGAACGCCCGGTGCCGAAATCGGAACGGCCCGTCGCGCAGCTGAACGCCGTCGCCCTTGATTATTTCAAAGTGCTGCGCATGCCACTGTTGAAGGGCCGCGATTTCAACGTGCGCGATGACATCAAGGCGCCGCCGGTCGTAATTGTGAATGAAGCATTCGCGCGCGAGTTTTTCCCGGGTCAAAATCCCGTCGGTAAGAAAATTACGCCGGACGGTTCCGTCACACCAGGAGATCCTCCTGTTCGCGAGATCGTCGGGGTGGTGGGCGATTCACACCTGATCAGCCTGAGTGCAAAACCCAAGCCGCAGATTTATGCACCCCATCCGCAATTCGCGGTCGGCGGAATGTCACTCTTCGTGCGCACCGAGAATGATCCACGTGGCGTGGGCGGCAGCTTGCGCAACGCTGTCGCCGAATTGGACAAGGACGTGCCGGTTTATCGGGAACGTTTGCTCACGGGTTACCTTTCTGCCTCGATTGCGCAACCGCGTTTCAATGCGGTCCTCGTCGGGCTGTTCTCCGCGATCGCGCTCTTCCTGGCCGCTGCTGGCCTGTTCGGCGTGATGAGTTATGCGGTAACACAACGCACGCAGGAAATTGGGATCCGCCTCGCGTTGGGCGCGCAACGCGGCGACGTGCTGCGCATGATCTTAAGCGAAGGAATGCGGCTGGTGGCTTTTGGGTTGATTGCCGGAATTACCATCACGCTGTTACTGGGACGGCTCCTCCGCGGTTTGCTATATGATGTTGCTTCCAACGATCCTCGAACCCTTTTAGGAGTCGGGGTTCTCTTGGCCGGAGTCGCCCTGCTGGCCTGTTGGTGGCCGGCTCGCCGCGCCAGCACGGTCGATCCGGTAGTAGCTTTACGGACAGAGTAGTTTGAAATGAGCGCATTATTTCAAGACCTTCGATTCGCAGCGCGAATGCTGCTGAAAAATCCGGCGTTCACCGCCATCACCGTCCTAACGCTGGCCCTCGGTATCGGCGCAAACACCGCAATTTTCAGCGTGGTCAATGCGGTCTTACTCCGTCCGTTGCCCTACCCGCAGGCAGACCGGATCATGTTTGTTGCGGACGCGGACAAAACCAATCTTAACGCACCGGGTTTTTCTGTCTCCTGGCCCGATTATCTCGATTGGCGACGCGACAATACCGTGTTCGAAGAACTCGCGCTGAGCCGCCATGAGACTTATCCGGTCACTGGCATTCCCGATCGTCCTCCAGAACAAATCCCCGGCGCAATCGTCACCGCGAATTTTTTCAAGGTGATCGGAATCGCGCCACGAATCGGCCGTACCTTTACTGAAGAGGAGGACAGATTGAACGGGCCGCAACTCGCGGTTATCAGCGATCGACTGTGGGCGCGTTTATTTCAGCGCGACCCCTCAGTGATTGGGCGTGTGCTCAGTTTTTACAATCGTCCTGCTACGATCATCGGGGTCATGCCGCCGGAAATGGCCGCCCCGGCGGATACGGATGTCTGGTTTCCGTTCGTGCGCCGTACCGCCAACGGCGCCTGGGGCAACCGCGGGATCCATCCATGGTTCTTTGCCTGGGGCCGGCTAAAACCGCACGTATCGATTGAACAGGCGCGTAGTGAATTGAAAACCATCGCGGCACGCATCGAGCAAGCGCATCCCGACAGCAACACAAACATCACCGTCTCAGTCATCCCTCTCCTCGACAGCATCGTCGGCAAGTATCGGCTTAATCTCGCTCTACTTCTCGGTGCCGTTGCGCTTGTTTTGCTGATCGCGTGCGCCAATCTGGCAAACCTGTTCGCGGCGCGGAGCGCGGCGCGTGCGCGTGAGTTTGCAATTCGTTGTGCGGTGGGTGCAAGCCGGCGACAAATCGTCCGGCAGTTGTTAATTGAAAGTCTCATGGTCGCGTTAATCGGCGGGCTGGGCGGTTTTCTGATCGCCACCTGGAGCCGGGATCTGCTCGCTCTCCTTGCTCCGCGCGACGTCAGCCGATTTTCCGACGTCACCTTCGACTGGCGTGTGCTTGGCTTCACCCTACTTCTTGGTTCGCTCACCAGTGTGCTCTTCGGTCTCTGGCCGGCCTGGCAAGCATCCCGCGTCGACATTCAGATAAACCTGCAATCCGGCGCCCACGGGAGTTCCGAGAGCAAAGCCGACCGACGGACCCGCGATTGGCTGGTGATTACAGATGTCGCGCTCACGCTCGTTCTCCTCAGCTCAGCCGGCCTCGTGCTGAAAAGTTTTGCGAAATTGCAAACGCTCAATCTCGGTTTCGATGCGGGGCAGCTATGGACGGCGCGAACCGATCTGCCATTCCCGAGTTATCCGGATTACCCCAAGGTTGTGAGTTTTGCGAAGACGCTGATCGACAAGGTCGCGGCACAACCGGGTGTCGAGAAAGTGGCCCTTGGCGCCAATCCCCCGTTGCTGACTGGCTGGCGAGTCGGCTTCGTGCCTGAAGGTGCGAACATTCCGCCCGGCCAGGAACCAGATGCTGATAGCGAAGTCATTGCCGGCGATTACCTCGGTACGGTGAAGGGCTCGCTCTTGCGCGGCCGGACGTTTGATGAGCGCGATACGAAGCAGGCGCCCCTCGTTTGTATGATCGATCAGACGCTCGCAGAGCGATTTTTCGCAGGTAAAGATCCGCTGGGGAAACGTCTCTCCATCGATCCCGACGGTTCCGGCAAAGACAACCGATGGTTCCAGATAGTCGGAGTGGTGGCCCGGATCAAATTTCATGCGGCGAGCGAAATTGAAAATGTGCCCGTCGTATATTTCCCGCAGCAGCAGGTGGAACGGCGCAATTTTGTTCTGCTCGTCCGTGGCAACTTTACTGGTACCAATTTCGAGAAAACAGTGCGTCAGCTCGTCGCCGAAATGGATCCGCGCCAACCGGTGTACGACGTGCGCAGCATGTCAGCGCGGGTGGCCGAGACCTGGAGCGCGCAACGTTTACTGACATTTTTGCTCTCGATTTTTGCCGGACTGGCCCTGCTCCTCGCGACAATCGGTTTGTACGGCGTAATTTCCTACAACGCCGTGCGACGCCTGCGCGAAATCGCGCTACGGCTCGCGCTCGGGGCACGCCCGTCCCAAATCCGCACCCTCATGTTCAGTCACGGTATCCGGCTCCTTCTTTTTGGTTGTGCAATTGGATTGCTCGGAGCATTCGCTGTTTCGGCGCTGTTGCGGACTGTACTTTTCCAGGTCACACCCGTTGAACCGACAATTTACCTTCTGGTTGGCAGCATTCTGACGCTCGCGACTGCTATCGCCTGCTGGCTGCCGGCGGCTCGCGCAAGTCGGACCGATCCAATGGTTGTGTTGCGCGAAGGTTAAGATTCAGGACAAGTATTGTAGCTGCCATTCTAATTCGCCGTTGTTACGAATCGTTAGAAACGCGACGCTTGCAGGCGCGCCGCGATTCGGCCGCGTGACGCACCCGGGATTCAGGAAACGAACATCGCCGATGGTCTCGTCACGTGGCACGTGAGTATGACCATGCAATAGAACGTTACAATTCGCCGGCATCTGGCGGGACGAAGGTGGAATGTGCTGGAGCCGAAATCGGCGTCCCTTTCTCGTTAGCTCGAGTGTGAGCGGCCATTCGAAATCGCTGTCGCAGTTTCCGCGCACGATCGTAAGCGGCGGTCCCAGCAGTCGTAACTCGTCCAGAATCGGGGAGGCGCAAACATCGCCGAGGTGCCAGATCTCATTCACGTTTTCAGCCAGAGCGAGAACCTTCGGTGGCAGACGGTTGTGAGTATCGGCTATGACCAGAATGCGCGTTGCTGGATCTGCTATCATGTCGAGCGAATGTGCCAGTCCGGCTCGGACCGGAACATTTCTAATTTCTAACTACGTTTCTCGGAGCCCAAACTGTTGTCTCTATGATGTTTTGCGTCATTGAGCGGAAGCATTACTCTTGCGCCGTGCCATTTAACGATTACGGCCTGTCGCCGGAAGTAATTCGCGGAGTACAGGCCATGGGTTTTGCCGAGCCCACACCGATACAACTTCGCGCTTTTCCTCTTGTTCTTGCTGGCAAAGACGTGGTCGGAACGGCCCAGACCGGCACCGGCAAAACAGCGGCCTATGCACTCCCGATTCTCACATTGCTCGGTCATCACGGAAAACTTCGGTGTCTCGTGCTGGAACCGACGCGCGAATTGGCCGCTCAGGTTGAGACGGCATTTCGCGATTACGGTCGTTTCACCGATCTCCGCGCGACTGTCGTGCACGGCGGCGTCGGTTATGGCAAACAGCGCGAGGACTTGAAGCGCGGTGTTGATGTTCTCATCGCAACGCCCGGCCGACTGCTGGATCATCTGGAGCAGGGCACGATGAATTTTCGAGATGTTAAAATTCTCGTACTCGATGAAGTCTATCGGATGCTCGACATGGGATTTCTGCCGGACGTCAGGCGCATCGTGCAGCAGATCACGACAGATCGGCAGACGCTGCTTTTTTCAGCGACGCTTCCCCCTGAGATCGAGCGGCTGGCGGCGTCAGTGTTGCGCAATCCGGAAACAATCGAGATCGGGGCGCGGCGTTCTCCAGCCGAAACGGTCACACACGCGGTCTATCCTGTCGCTGCCGAACAGAAGTTCGATTTGCTCATGGCCCTGCTGGAACGAACTAATTTTGACAGCGCTCTTATTTTCTGCCGAACCAAGCACGGAGCGGATCGTATCGCCCATCAACTCAAGAACGCCAGGCATGCGGTGGCGGTGTTGCATTCCAATCGCACCCAGCGCGAACGGATCGAGGCGCTCGAAGGTTTTAAGAGCGGAAAATACGAAGTAATGGTCGCCACCGATATCGCAGCGCGTGGCCTCGACATCGCGGGGGTCAGTCACGTCATTAATTATGATGTGCCCGAGCACCCGGAAGATTACGTCCACCGGATCGGCCGAACGGGACGGGCGCAAAATGTCGGCGACGCCTTCACCTTGATGAACGGTGAAGAACTTCCGGCGCTCCAGGCAATCGAGCGTTTCATCGGACAAAAAATCCCCCGCCTTAAGCTTCAGAATTTTCCCTACATTTACACGATCCTGTTTGAGCCTGAAGTCGCATCCGGCGGCAAGCGCGGCATCGGCGGCGGGCGCACACACCGCGGTTATTCATTCGGCCGAAGAAGGCGCTAAGACTGCCTACGGGGGTAGGGGCGGCGACCATCAATGCCAGGCGATTGAGTCAATCGCCCAAACCGCCGGACAACTGATCGAGCCGTTCACCACCACGCTCGCGCTGTCATCCCGAGCTGCAACGACAGCGAGGGACCACTCAATCGAACGCCGACTCACACGAATTAAGCAAAACGTCGCACGTTCGAACGGGAGATCCTTTCACTTCGCTCAACACGACCCCAACGAATTTACCGTTGAGCGTTGCACCACTGATCGACCCAGTCGTTGACCGTCTTGTACCAGAGCTGGGAGTTTTGCGGCTTCAGCACCCAATGACCTTCGTCCGGAAAATACAACATTTTGGACGGGATCTTCAGCCGCTGAAGCGTAGTAAAAAGCTGGAAGCCTTCACCGACATCGAGGCGGTAATCGAGCTGTCCGTGCACGACGAGCGTGGGCGTTTTGAATTTCTCGGCCGAGAGATGAGGCGACCATTTCCGGTAAAGCTCTCGTTGCTGCCAGGGCGGGCCTTTGAATTCCCACTCGGGAAACCACAGCTCCTCCGTCGTGCCATAAGCCGACTCGGTGTTGAACATTCCATCGTGGGACACGATGCATTTGAAGCGATCGGTGTGACCGAGAAGCCAGTTCGCCATGTAACCGCCGTAGCTTGCACCGAGCGCCGCTTCGCGGTTTTTATCGACGAACGGATAGGTCTTCTCGACGTAATCGAGGCCTTTCATGAGGTCGACGTACGGTTTGCCGCCCCAATCGCCGCTGATCGAATCGGTAAATTTTTGCCCGTAACCAGTCGAGCCATGGAAGTTGATCATCACGACGATGTAGTCGCTCGCCGCAAACAACTCCGCGTTCCAGCGATAGGTCCAGTCATTCCCCCATGCGCCCTGCGGGCCGCCATGGACCAGAAATTTCAGCGGATATTTCTTTGATCCGCCAGCTTTGGTAGAGCGACGGTCCGCGGATCCGTCGCGGGTCTGATCAGATTTCGTTGGCTCGACAGAGTCTCGCCCCACCATTGACGAACCAAATCCCGGCGGCTTGACCATGAATCCCTGCACGTCGTCGTTGTTCGCGCCTTTGAACCAAAATGATTCCAACGGCTGCATGTCGATTTGCGACAACAGCGTGTCGTTCATGTGGGTGACGGCGGTTGGCTGAAGTTTCTGTGAAACGTCAGCGCGCCAGATCTCGTTCGGCGCTGCGATCGACATGCGCGTAAAAAACAGCTGGTTCTTGGCTCCGAATATCAGATCATCGGCATACAATTGCGCGAGCTCCGTCGGCTCCTTTGCGTTTAGCGCGAGCGAATAGAGCGGCGATTCGCCGTGATTTTCTGCGCTAAAATAAATTGACGTTGAATCGGGCGACCAGGCGAAGCTGCCAACGGAGCGGTCAAATTTCTCCGTGAGATCTCGGATTTTTCCGGACGGGCGTTCGTACACCAGCAGCCGCTGCTTGTCCGCCTCGAAGCCGGCTCGCGCTTGTGACCGCCAGGCGATGTATTTTCCCTCTGGCGAATAGAGCGGCGTCGAATCACTGCCCGGACTGGTTGAGATTTTCTTGGGCTGCGGTGCTGTAGCGTGCGCTGTCCTCAGCGCATCGGGGTCCGGGCCGGACTGGCGGTTTTGTCCGCTGGGGACAGCGGACTCTACAGCCATCGGCACTATGAAAATGTCATTGTTCGTGCTGGTCGCTTCGACCTCATCGATGTTGCTGGTGTAGGCGAGCTCCTGTCCATCGGGCGAAATCGCATACATATCCTGTCCGCCGAGGTTGAACGGCGGCACATCATGATCGCCCGGCGTGAGGTCACGGGGTTCGCTGTTCGGTGGGGCTACGCTCTGCGGAGCCATCGAATCGTTCGCATCAACTTTTCGCGGCTTGACAGAGTCTCGCCCCACCGACTGGACAAAAAGATGACTGCGCTTGAACTCAGTAAAGGTGGTCCAATGCCGATAGAACAGCTTCGTGAAAATCTTCCCCTTCACTTTGCTGTTCTTCAATTCTTCATCGCGTTGTTTGTTGCAGGCATCATCTTTGCAATCTGGATAAACCGCCGAGATAAAGACGATGTTCTTACCATCCGGTGACCAGATCGCTCCGTCTGCACCGGTCGAGATTGTGGTCAGCTGCCGGGGCGTTCCTATCAAGGTACCGTTATCGATATCGAAATCGCAAATCCAGATTTGTGCCGGGTCCGTCGCTTTCGAAGTCCAGATGAGTTGTTTTCCGTCCGGGGAAAAACGTGGCCGCTCCTCGTGGTTGAGCGTTTGATTCAATCGCCGCGAGTCACCGCCTTCAGCCGGTACGATCCACAAATGTGAGATCCTGGTATCGGCTTTGAGATCCACATCAACGGCGTCGAACACGACCCATTTTCCAGCCGGAGATGGCACAGGCCGCCCGACCCGCTTCAGTTTCATCATGTCCTCAAAAGTGAACGGATGTTTGCCGCTACTGTTCGAAGGCGCTGTCGACGATTGCGTTTGGGCAAACGTTGAAGCAGTGATCGTCAGCGCAGCTGCGAGAATTTTCCAATGCATGCAGTGAGAAGTTAGGTCGGCATACTGTTGCGGAACGGCCATGCGCGCAAGATCGACAAACCAACACGGCCCCCGAACACGAATCCGTTTCGTGGAAACGAGCATCTCTCTGGCTTCGTTGGATCGGCGACAATTCATCTCCCGGGCTTCGCGCGGCGTTTTTGCCGCGTCACTTGCACCTCAACTGGTCCGCCTGGCTTCGGCCCAGGAACCGACGGGCTCGCCAGCCCCGGCACCGGTCAGCATCGCTCCAGGCGAGCCATTGCCACAGGATCAACGGGTCGGATTTGCGCTTGTCGGACTTGGCCGGCTGACCCAGGCGCAATTAATCCCGGCTTTTCGAATCAGCAAAAAAGCGAAGCTGACCGCCCTGGTGAGCGGTGACCCGGCAAAAGCGCAAAAACTGGCGGAGGAAAACGGCGTCAGCCCAGAAAGCATTTACAATTACAAGACGTTCGATCGCCTTCGCGACAACAAAGAGGTGCAGGTCGTTTACATCGTGCTGCCGAATTCGATGCATGCCGAATTCACTGAGCGGTCTGCACGGGCTGGCAAGCACGTCCTTTGCGAAAAGCCGATGGAAGTCACTTCAATGAAATGCCAGCAAATGATCGACTCTTGTAAGAAAGCCAAAGTCAAATTGATGATCGCTTATCGGATTCAGTACGAGCCGATGAACCGTGCGATGCAGCGCTTGGTGCGCGAGAAAGTTCACGGTCCGGTAAGATTTATCGAGTCCGATAACGGTCAGCGGGTGGAAAAAATGGAATGGCGTTTGAGCAAGGCGCTCTCTGGCAACGGAGCCGTTGGCGACGTCGGTGTTTACTGCATTAACACGATTCGCTTCTTGCTGGGTGAAGAACCCATGGAAGTTTTTGCGCGGACCTTCCGCCCGGCTGGCGATCCGCGCTTCAGGGAAGTTGATGCAACAGCGATCTGGCAGATGCGGTTCCCAAGCGGTGTTCTGGCGAATTGCATGTGCAGCTTCGATACCTACAACGCGAAATCGTATCGCGTCGTGGCCGAGCGCGGAGTATTCGGAATGGACCCCTCATTCCCATATCGCGGATTGAAAATGTTCGCTAAACCGGAGGATCCACCGTTACCGCAAATCGCCGAGAGCGACCAGTTCGCGAACGAACTGGATCACATGGCTGATTGCGTGATGAACGATCGCCAGCCTTACACGCCGGGTGAAGAGGGGTTGCAAGACCAGCGGATTATCGAAGCGATATTCGAGAGCGCCCGCACGGGTCGTGCCGTCACGTTGCCACGTTTCGACAAGCCCGATGTCTTTCGAGGTCCGCCGCCAAAATGAAAGATTTACGTCTGCTCGCTATCTGAAAGCGCGGCGCGCGCTACCAGCAAACGTTCGGCTTCCACGCGCTCGATCTGTTCCTGCGCACGTCTTTCCAGTCGCGCAAAATCCGTCCCCTGTAGTTGGGTAATCCTGGACGCGATCTCAGCCAGCGAGCGCCATAAAAACTTTTTCCCGGTAATGCCGAGGGCCAGACCTTCCAGGGCCTGGAGCAAACCGAGACTGTCTCGCACGCCGCCGGCGGCGATTTTGACCCGGCCGAATTTCTCCGCGATCCAGGCCCCAGCTTTGCGGACGCCGCTTTCCTCGGCATCGAGCTTGCGGATCAGGTCACGAAGAGCATCCTGATCGGCCTGTATATCGTTGCGCAGGTCGCGAAAGAACTTCCCGAATCGATCCTGCTCGTGATGTTCGATCAAGTAATCGAGTAATTCCAATGCGGAAACCGAACCGGCCAGGTGATCGTTTAAGTACGTCTGGAGATGCTCCCTGCAATCAGGTTTGCTCACAAAAGGGTATCGCAGTTCGCAAATGAGTGGGCTGCGTCTTTGAACGGGTTCCTCGCTGTTCAATCAATCCGCGAGATGTTAAAAGGCGATTGGGCAAGAACCGATCTAACGATCCGGAGCCCAGGGCACGCTCGGATCGCGTAATACTAAGAAACAATGACTAGCACGCCTCAGCAGCAGCACGACGAACTGGGGCCATTCACTTATCGCGATGCGCGCCGTTTGCTCGTGCTCATTGTCCTCCTAATCGCCGGCTGGATTCTGGTCCGATCGCTCGTGCCGGTGCTCTTGCTGTTCGGCATCGTTTTTCTGGTTGCAATGGTTTTGAACCCGATCGTCGTCCGGCTGCAACAGCGTGGCGTTTCACGGCCGGTCGGCGTCGCTTTGCTCTTGGTCGTTCTCGTTTCCATCGCGGTTTTGCTTGGCGCCGTCGTTGTGCCAGCATTCGCGGATCAAGTCCAAGGTCTGCTACGCCAGGCGCCCCACGCTTGGCAAACGATTCGGGGGCATATCGCCGATCTAGCCGCGCGCTACCCGACTCTGCAGAATGCGCTGCCGCAAGCGGATCAAATCGCTTCGGCCATTGGCGCGCAGGCTGGAGCAATGGCAAATGTCCTTTTGCGGTCCACTTTGGGGCTGGTCAGCGGCGTCTTTGTTTTCGTTTTTGCTGCTCTGCTGCTTATTTTTGTCCTGTCCAATCCGCGACCGCTCGTCGTCGGTTATCTCGCGCTTGTTCCGGATCGCCACCGCGAAAAAGCCAGGCGCACGCTGGTGCGGCTGATGGCACAGATGATCGCGTGGGCGCGCGGCGTCGCGATTAACGGCGTCATTACGGGATTCTCAACCGGTTTGCTCCTTTGGATTGTCGGTGTGCAGCCTGCCTTTCTCTTTGGCGTGCTGGCGTTTCTCGGGGAATTTCTTCCCAATATCGGACCCGTCATTGTCGCTTTTCCGGTACTGTTCGTCGCATTGAGTATAAGCGTGACAAAATTCTGGCTGGCGCTGGCCGCCATTCTTTTTGTGCAACAGATCGAAGTGAATTTTCTCGTTCCTTTCATTTTGGGGAAGGAAATGCGCCTGAATCCTGTCAGCATCTTGTTCTTTACCCTGGCCATGGGATGGATGTTTGGCCTTGCCGGTGCCATCCTCGCGCTGCCTGCCGCCGCGCTGACTCAAATTGTGATAGAAGAATTTTATCTCCGGCCCCGCCAGATCAATTACGCTAACCTTGAAGGCGAAGCCGAACGCATCGTCCGGACCAACTCAGCCCACAAAAATTTCGATCCATGAAAGTAGTCGTCACGTTTGCCTTTGCTTCGCTGTTAATCGCCACGGCTGACGCCGAAAAAACCGCGCTCGTGGGTGGTACGGTTATCAACCCTGCGGATAGCAAGGTGATCGACAATGCAGTCCTCGTAATCGATGGCGACAAAATCGAAAATGTCGCCAGCCGCAGCGAAACTGATGTTCCAGCGGGCGCCCAGCAGTTGGATTGCGCAGGTAAATTCATCCTCCCCGGCTACATCGACACCCACATTCATTTCTTCCAATCAGGCGACTTGTTCACGCGACCTGACGGCGCTGATTTCACCAAAATTCGCCCGTATGCAGATGAAGTGACGTGGGTCAAATCGCATCTGGATGACGTCTTCGCCCGTTATTTGCGGTGCGGCATTACCAGCGTAGTCGATGTCGGCGGGCCGATGTGGAATTTTGAAGTTCGGAAAATCGCCAACTCAACGCCCAAAGCCCCCCGCGTCGCCGTCGCCGGGCCGCTCATTTCAAGTGTCTCGCGTCCGCAGCTTAATCTCGGTGATCCGCCGATTGTACAGGTGAACACGCCCGACGACGCGCGGGCCATGGTCCGGACTCTCGCGGCGAAAACGCCGGATTATATCAAGATCTGGTTCATCGTTGATCCGGATCATCCGGTCGAGAAATTTCGTCCGATCGTGCACGCCGTGGTGGATGAAAGCCACACGCGAAAACTGCGTGTTGCCGTGCACGCGACCGAACTGGAAGCGGCCCGCACTTCGGTGGAGGAGGGCGCTGACCTGCTTGTCCACAGCGTGACCGATAAACCAGTGGATGAGGCGTTCGTTCGACTGCTCAAAGAAAAAGGCACAATTCTCTGCCCGACGCTGGTCGTGTTCGAGCGATACGGCCGCACGTTCGCAAACAAATTGAATTTGACGCCGGAAGAAAAGGCATGGGGCAATCCGGAGGTAATCGCCTCGCTCGACGTCACCAAAATTCCGCCAGACCAGTTGCCTGATCGGGTGAAAAAAGCGCTGGAGGATCCCGACGCAGTCCTGGGGCGAATTAAACAGACATATGAGATAGCCCTCAAGAATTTGAAGACGCTCGAGGATGCGGGCGTTCCAATTGCCGCAGGCACCGATGCGGGAAACATCGGCACCATCCACGGCCCGGCATTATTCCGTGAGTTTCAGCTCATGCGCGAAGCCGGTCTCACCCCGGCGCAAATCCTGCAGTGCGCCACGGCTAATGCGGCGAAAGTTTTCGCTACCGCCCGCTCCGGCGTTCTCGATGAAAATGGCAATCCCCAGATCGGGTCAATCGTGGCCGGCAACTTCGCCGATCTTGTCATCCTCAACTCCAATCCCACGACCGACATCGCGCACGCTTCCGATATCGATCGCGTAATCAAGAACGGCGTTGTTTACCAGGCGGGTTCACTGCTGCCGAAGTAACGGTGCAGCTTGTCACGAACTGACGACAAACCTGTTTCCTTCGCTGTCCTTAAGAATGGCGTAAGTTCCCCACGGCTGTTCCTGGGGCGGCCCTTCAAATTCTACACCGCGTGCCTTCAGGCTGTTGTAGGTCTCCTGAATGTCATCGCAGGAATAGGACATGTTCATGAAGGTGCCGATGCGTTTCTCATCGCCTTCGGCAGTGAAGAGCACGACACGAGTGTCTGCTTTCGGTATACGCAGCTCGATCCAGCGTTGTTTCGCATCAAAAGGCTGGTCGGTGATGATGGTGAATCCTAATTTGTCGGTGTAAAAATCCAGAGCTCGGTTCTGGTCTGCCACCGGAATACTAACAAATTTAATCTGTTTAATCATGGGATCGCAGCCTAGGACGGCTGACTGAGCGACGTCCAGCGCCGGCCCGGTTTTGGAATGCGAAAGTGCTGTCCATTTATCGGTATAGTCGCCAATCTGTCACATGGCCCGATTTCACAAGACCGTTCCCATCGACGATTACGTTCTGGATGTGTTGATGCGTGACCTGGTCGGGCACGATCATCAGCCCGCCGCTTTTCTGGTTTATCTTTACCTCTATCGTCAGGCTCAACCGCAAAGATGGAAACCGATCACCGCCAGCCTGCGGACCATTGCGGAGGCGACCGGTCTGTCGAAAAGCACGGCGCAAATCGCCGTCGAAAAATTGTGCGCTCGCCAATTAATTCGATCGATCCGGCATTACCCGACCGCAACTTCCAAGCACCGAGTGCTGCGACATTGGCTGAATCCTGCGCCTCGCCGCAAAGCGGCACAAACATGAATCGGTTATCCGGCAACGCCGAAACAACGGAAAGGGGCGTGACCTCACGTTAGCAGGCTTGCGAGTTTTTTGGCTTCGCTCACAGTGGACGCGCAACGCATGTATCGAACGCATCATTGCAACCAACTGCGCAAAAGTGACATTGGTCGCGACGTAAAACTCGCGGGCTGGGTCGCGGTTCGACGCGATCATGGTGGCGTAATTTTCATCGATCTGCGCGACCGCGAAGGATTGACCCAGGTTGTCTTTCGGCCGGAGGAAAACGCCGAAGTGGCGAAACGGGCGCACGCTCTTCGCCCCGAAGATGTGATTCAGGTGGCGGGAAAAGTCGCGCCGCGATTGCAGGGGACAGAGAATCCGAAACTCGCTACCGGCGATATCGAAGTCATACCGAATTCGCTCACGATTTTGAATCGCGCGGAGAACCTGCCATTTCAGCTCGACGCGGAGCTAAGCAACGAAGATCTCGAACTCACTTATCGCTATTACGATCTGCGCCGCCCGCGCCTGTCCGGCAATTTACGGACGCGCCACCGGGTGACGCAAGCCGCTCGCCGGTATCTCGACGGGCAGGGTTTCATCGAAATCGAGACGCCTATTTTGAGCAAAAGCACGCCCGAAGGGGCGCGCGATTTCCTCGTCCCGAGCCGGCTCTCGCCCGGAAAGTTCTACGCTCTACCGCAGGCGCCGCAGCAATACAAACAACTGCTCATGGTCGCGGGAATGGAGAAATATTTCCAAATCGCCAAAGCATTTCGAGACGAAGATTTGCGCGCCGACCGGCAACCGGAGTTTACACAGATCGATATCGAAGCGTCGTTCGTAACCCCAGACGACATTTTCTCGCTCACCGAGGGGATGCTGGGAGCGGTTTTCAAGGCTGCGCGCGGCATTGAAATTCCACTGCCGTTTCCACGCATGACTTATCGGGAAGCGATCGACACCTTTGGCAGCGACAAACCTGATCGCCGTTTCGAAATGCGGATCGCCGATTTGGGCGACGTATTTCGTGAAAGCCAATTTAAGGTCTTTCGAACTGTGCTCGATAACGGCGGCGTGGTTAAGGCAATTAACGCAAAGAATTTCGCCGGACTCACCATCGGCCAGACCGATGAGCTGACCGGGATCGCGAAAACTTTTGGCGCGAAAGGGCTGGCCTTCATCAAAGTGGAGAACGGCGAATGGAAATCGCCCATCGTGAAATTTTTCTCCGAAGCCGAAAAGGAGGCGCTCCGCTCGAAATTAGAAATCGAAGAAGGCGATCTAATCTTGTTCGCCGCGGATCAGTGGGATGTCGCCTGCGAAGTGCTCGGTCGAATCCGACTGCGCACCGCCGAAATTCAGAAACTGACCGCCGGCTCGGACCGCCAGTCCGGCTCGGACCTCGATTTTCTTTGGGTGACGGATTTTCCTCTCGTGCATTGGAGCGCGGAGGAGAACAAATGGAACGCGGTCCATCATCCGTTTACGCGCCCCAAGACAGAGGATCTGGCCTTGCTCGACCAAAAAAGATTCGGTGAGATGCGAGCGGAAGCCTACGACGTCGTGCTCAACGGAGTTGAGATTGGCGGAGGCAGCATTCGTATACACGAGCCCGCATTGCAGGCGAAGATGTTCGAAGCCCTCGGCATCAATGCAGACGAGCAACAGGCCAAATTCGGGCATTTACTTCGCGCGTTCCGGCTGGGCGCGCCGCCACACGGAGGAATTGCCCTCGGTCTCGATCGCCTGGTGATGTTGATTTGTGGCGAAGAATCGATCCGGGACGTCATGGCATTCCCAAAAAACAATCGAAGCCAGGAATTGATGACGCAATCGCCCGCCCCGGTCGAGCCGAGTCAGTTGCGCGCTTTGGGAATTCAGCTTCGTGGCGAGAAACTGGACGGAGGTGCCCCGTCGCGTCCGAAATGAAAATGCGTTTAGCGGGGGTTCCCTGAGCGCGAACTAGTCGCTCAATAACCCAGGGCTTTTTTTCGCTCCGCGGCAGTGGGGAGCGGATCCTTGCGAGTCGTGATTGCCTCCGCGCCTGCGTCCTTCAACTGGTGGGCCTGGTTCGCATTGAACTCGGTATCTTTTGCAAATTCCGGCGGGAGGTCCGCGTCCGCATAGATGGCATGCACAGGGCAGACGTCCACACATGCCATGCAATCGATGCACTCCTCTGGGTGAATCACCACCTGGTTTTCCAGTTCATAGAAGCAGGCGACCGGACACACCTCTACGCAATCGGTGAACTTGCATCCGGTACATTTTTCGGTGACGACGTGTGGCATGGATTTAGGTGGTTTAGGTTTTTAACAGATTGTTGCTAGGGCCTCACGTAAGTGGGAAACGCCAGGCCAGTCAATTTCCGCTTTATACGCCCTCAGGCTGCGAGCGAGCATTTTGCTTGCCGGTTCGGAACAGAATCGCCACCAGAAAGGTGACGATCGTCCCGAAGCAAATCCACCACGGGAATTCCATTACCGGCAACCAGTCCGGTTGCTCGTATAGTTTGCCCCCAAACATCCTGGCGATGCTGTTGGGAAGACCGCTCAGGATTGTCACGACAATGAAGCCGGTGATCATGGCAATGATATTCCCCCGATTATTGCCGCGGGTTTTCGTCAACATGCCGGCAAGAAAGATCCCGAGGACGGACCCATAAGTATAACCGTAAATCCCCAAAACAATCGGAATGATCCGCACATTGGGAAGGACGATGACAAAATATGAAGTAGTCGAGGCCACCAGGATCATCAGGATGGCGAACCCGATCGTCGCCCGGCGAACGGCGCGCAGGCTATCCTCGCTGGTCGCGCTGGGATTAACGTATGTTTCGTACCAGTCGCGTGTGAAGCTGGTGGCGAGGGCGTTGAGGGCGGTGCTAAGCGAACCCATGGCGGTGGCAAAAATTCCTGCGATCAATAATCCGCGGAGTCCGATAGGCATTTCGTAAAGAATGAAATGGCAAAACGTTTCGTTGGGCGACTTGGGCAGGTTGGGATCGAAATGCGACTGGTAATAAACCCACAGAAGAAGCCCGATGCTCAGAAACGTGAGCGCGATCGGGATATCCGCGAGCCCGGATAGAATCAGCGAGCGCCGGCTTCGACGCACGTCCGGCGCAGTCAACATCCGCTGGACCATGTCTTGATCTGTTCCGTGCGTCGCCATGGTCATAAAGGTCGAGCCGATCAGGCCGGCAAAAATCGTATATTCGATTCCGAACATGCCTTTCCATTTTTCCCAACCGTGTTTGGCCGGGTCGAGCCCAGTCGTGATGAAGTCATTGAGATGAAATCCGCCATGCCGCTGCACAATTTCGTCCCACCCGCCGGGGATGGCTGAGTAAAGCAGACCGAGAGCGACGAGAGCGCTTCCGATCATAATGGAAGCCTGAATAAAATCGGTCCAGATGACTGCTTTAATGCCCCCGAGCGTGGTGTAGATCGCAGTCAGGATGACGATCGCGACGATCGCACCGATGTATATGAAGAGCGTTTCTTTTTGCCCCGGGCGCACACCGCGAATCATCTCGTAGGCGAGTGCGAGCGCGATCGCCGCGACATAAAGGCGAGCCCCCGATGCGAGCACGCGCGTAAACATAAAAATGGCCGATGCGGCGTTTTTTGTCCCGACCCCAAACCTGGCGCTGAGGTATTCGTAAATAGAGAAGACTTTGTAGTCGTAATAAGGCTTGATAAAAATGTAGCTGACGAGGATCCGGGCGAGGATGGTCCCGAACGCGAGCTGAATGTAAGTGAAATTCCGGAGCGCAAATCCTTCGCCAGGAGTGCCAAAGAAAGTGCCCGCGCTGGTTTCGGCCGCGATGATCGAGGCGAGCACGGCCCACCACGGGATGCGCCGGCCGCCGAGGGCGAAATCCTCCAGATTCCGTTCGCGTCGGCCCATGTAGAGCCCGATGAAGATGATGATGGCGAAGTAGGCGAGGAGGACGAGCGAATCGACCGCTAGCTTCGCGTTCATGGGCGTTTAGGAAACAGAAAACATGCCGAGCGCAAAGCGGTTTTTGTCTGTGCGCAGCGTTTTGCACCTGCACTAATCCAGCGAGAACGACTTTCTCAGGGCAGGGGCTGGGATCATGTTAAGTTCTCTCTTGATGGAGCTTACTCAGCTCGCCGCTCCCGATTTTGATCTGCCCGTGACTCTTGATTCCGGTCAGGTGTTTCATTGGGCCAGGCAAGATCGCGGGTTTGTCGGCGCGATTGCGGACTCAGCGGTTTACATTTACCAGGAGGGCGACTCGTTAGAATTCAAGGGCGCATCCAGCAAAATTATTGCGCATTATTTCGCCCTGGATCATCCATTACTGGAAATCTGCGCCTCTTTTCCAGACGACCTCGTGATGAATGCAGCGCGCGATTTTTGTCGGGGACTGAGAATTATTCGTCAGCCGAAATGGGAATGTCTGGCGACGTTCATTTGCTCGTCGATGAAACAAGTCGTCCATATCCGGCAGATTTCAGAGGCACTGCGGCGGCGATTCGGGAAGGCAAAACAAATCTGCGCTTGCAGGATTTACACTTTTCCATCCGCTGAGCGGCTGGCAAACGCGAGGGAAAAAGACCTGCGTGAGTGTGCGCTTGGTTATCGGGCGAAAAATTTACTCGCAACGGCGCGGCGAGTCGCATCCGGCGAGGTCGATCTCGAAGCCTGGAGCAAGCTTTCCGATTCCGCGCTGCAAGCACGGCTATCCGATTTGCCCGGAGTGGGCGCGAAGGTGGCAAACTGTGTGATGCTATTCGCCTACGAACGAATTGCTGCTTTCCCAATCGACGTTTGGATCGAGCGAGTATTGCGAGAGAAATATTTTGGTTCGGACGGGAAAGTGACCGCGAAAACCCTGGCCAATTTTGCCCGGAATTATTTCGGTGCTTATGGCGGCTACGCGCAGCAGTATTTGTTTCATTGCGCACGAAAGACAACCCCGCGGAAAAGAGGACCTTTGTGAGGTCCCTGGCGTTGCCCGGAAATGACGTGACGAGCTGTGCCGTGCAGAACTTTGCTGTCACAGTTTGTCTCAGCGGTAGCCGTGCGATAGTTTCGCATTGAGGCGTGATGTGAAGACGGCGCGAGCGATGCTTCTTCTGGGGAGCGGGTGCGACGCTCTGCCCTTGTTGTGATGGAACGGAAACGTGAACGGCGAACCTTGTTGCTGGCAATCCTTGCCTCGGTGCTCCTGCACTTTGCGGTGGCGATTTCGCTGGCGTCATTTGGCGACAAATTGCAACCACCCCTTCCAGAGGATGAAGAAAAACCGGCGGAGTTGACGCTGGTGGACTTAGCGCCGACGCCGGCAGCGGTTGTGCCCAAGAACGCGCAGTTTATGGAAACTCCGGAGAAACGGCAAACGACTGAAGAGCCGAAGGAAAAGACGTTTGAGTCCAATGCGAATTCAATCGGTGCGAGTCAATTGCCGGCTCTTGGACAAGCGCCGATCCCGACCCAGGACGGGAAAGATCGCCCCAATATGGATCTCGAGAATCAGCGCCATTCGCTTGGCCTCGAGCCAGCTCAGCCTCAGCCCGAAGCGCGGCCGAGTTCGACGCCCACTCCGGTTAACAGTCCGACCCCTGCGGCAACCCCCTCGGCAACAAGCACGCCGGCGCCGACAATGACGCCACCGCTTACTCCTCGCCCGACCGTTGAGCCGAGCACGACTCCGGAACCCGACCAGCTCGCCATGTTGCGAACAACTCCGCCCCCAATTCGCGCGCCAGACCAAAGCTCGCCGCCGCCGCAACGAACCCCAACCTCTTCTTACCGTCGAGAACAAACGCCGACCCGCATGGCCGGTAACATTTCGAACCGCGGGGTTTCCTCGGTCAACGCCATTGGAACTCCTCTCGGCCGTTACACCAAGCAACTGCAGGACGCTGTCGGGTCCCGCTGGTATTTGTATGTGGAACGACAGCGAGATCTGGTTAGCATTGGGACAGTACATTTGCGCTTTGTGGTTGACCGCTCCGGTCGGGTGGGGAATCTCAAAATCGTCTCCAATTCCTCGAATGAATCCTTCGCCAACGTTTGCTTGCAATCGGTCCAGGAAGTCAAAATGCCGCCTATTCCGGATGAGGTGGCGGCGACCTTGCCCTCGGAAGGACTAGAGGAAGAGTTAACCTTCACCATTTATCCGAACTGATGGGGACCATTATTTTTCTCGCCGCCGATAATCCGTTTCAGGATGTGATTGGATTCTTTCAGCGCGGTGGTTTGTTCATGTGGCCGCTGCTGGTCTGCTCGATCGTGGCGGTGACGACGATTATTTTGCGCGCCATCGCGTTACGGGAGAAAAACGTCAAACCACTCGTGATCGAGAGCGAGATCGAACGCTTGTTACCTGGTGGCAGCGCCGATCGTTTGGCACGGATTGTTGAATTCGATAATTCCTCCCTGGCGCGGATCGTCCGCGTTGCATTGCAACACTTGCGTTCGCCCCGCTCCGAAAACGTCGAAGCCGTGCAGACGCGAGCGCGTCACGAAATGGTGATTCTGGAAAAGGGCTTGATTGTGTTGGAGGTTATTGTTGGCATTGCTCCCCTGCTTGGTTTGATCGGTGCAGTCTCCGGTCTGGTGCACGTGTTTTCTCATCTCGGTCTCAGCTCAGGCGCTTCGGACACGCGCCAAATCGCGCTGGGAATTGCGGAAGCGCTCAACGCAACCGTTTTCGGCCTCTCTATTGCTGTCCCCACATTGGTCGCCTTCAGTTATTTTTCCAAAAAAGTCGAGGTGATGTCGGTGGAAATGGAAACGCTGGTGGTCGAGCTGATCGCCAAATGTTATTTCGGCCGCAGCGGAGAGTCGGCGTCGAGTCGCGTCACGTCGCCTGCGCGTGCGGCCGTCGCCTCGACCTAGAGTCAATCGTGAATTTCACTGTTCGCAAGCGCCGCGCGCCCTCGATCATCATCGTTTCGCTGGTCGATATCCTCACGATTCTCCTGATCTTTTTCGTCGTCTCAACCACGTTCAAAAAAGATCAACCGGAAGTGCAGATCAATTTGCCGGAATCAAAGACGGCGACAAAGGCGCCGGCCGAACTGGACCATTCGATTGTTAGCGTCGATGAAACGGACCTGGTAAAGCTCGATGGTCGCGCAGTCGAAGTCGATCAACTGGAAAGCGCGGTTCGCA
Source organism: Chthoniobacterales bacterium (assembly GCA_036498205.1). GTDB lineage: Bacteria > Verrucomicrobiota > Verrucomicrobiia > Chthoniobacterales > UBA10450 > AV69. The sequence continues at coordinate 57,373 of DASXIC010000028.1, forward strand.
ATCTCGGGCCAACACAGAAAGCCTCTCTCGCCCTGCAAGCCGATAAAAAAGCCTCTTTCGGTACCATCATCAAAGTGATGGATGCATTAAAGCTGGCGGGTGTGCGCAATCTTCCGGCCTTCACCCGCGAAGAGAAATGAAGTTGGAGATCCTGAAGTACGGGGATGCGCGACTGCGGGCCAAGGGAAAGCGCATCGGGAAAATAGACGAAGCGATTCATGAGCTTGCCAGGAACATGCTCGAAACGATGGCGGCGGCGAACGGAGTGGGACTGGCTGCGCAACAAGTTGGAGAAGCGTTACAACTGACAGTCATTGACGTTTCGCATGCGGAAGAACGCCCGAGCACGATGAGCTTGAATGGTGAAGAAGTCGACCCGAACGAACAAATGCCTCTCGTTTTGGTAAACCCGGAAATTGAGATCGGCCTGGAGAAAGAAACTGCGGTAGAAGGCTGCTTGAGTTTTCCGGAAATTTCCGCCGACATAGAACGTTCCTCATGGACCAAGGTGAAGGGACAAACTCTCTCCGGCGAGCCAGTCGAAATTGAAGCCACTGGTCTGCTCGCGCGCGCCTTACAGCACGAAGTGGATCACCTGAACGGGATTTTGTTTATCGATCGAATGAGTTCGGCCGCGAAGACAAGTCTCTCCAGCCGGCTCAAGCGGCTGCAAAAGGAAACCACCACCGGGACGCGCCCGAAAAGTTACAGCGCTTTGTAATCGACGGTGATGGTGCGGAAAGTGTGGGGCGGTTTTTCCGCGGAGAAATAAAAGAGCTCGAGCATGGTCGCGCCGACCATCCATTGGTAACCGACCAGCGTCTGAATGATGTCAGTGTCCGTGTCGCGGGTGCGCGAGACGAGCTTGCCCGTTCCATATTTGCCGTCGAAATAGCGGCGGATCGTTCCCATCTGTTCGTTGTAGCGCTCAATCGACCAGTCGCCGTACTCATATTGAAGTTCGACTTCGATCAATTTGCTGTCGCGAAACGTGAAAACGGTCCGTTGCAAACCGGGATGAATGAGGCCTTCGACCGTCCAGGTTTCGCGATTCCCTTCCTGTTTGCGATCGACAATGCGGGCCTTGGCCCCCGTCAGCACCGATTCCACCCGCCGGGGGGGATCACCCCAGCGAAAACCAAATGGCGGCACCAGCTCGTTCGCCGCCTGCCCCGTACTCAGCGCGCACAACAAGAGTAAACTGGAAATCAACCTGCGCTTCATTCGTTGGTGTAGTTGAAAATAATGACACGGCGACGCAGCCGCAACGGAGGCGAGGCCGGGAGTCGGCCTGCGGAAGGGACGGAAAATGATAGCCGAATTTTCAATTTGAATGGCCAACGGTCGCGCAAATCCGCCGGGCTGGCATCAAAATAGAGCCACAAGTTTTCCGCTGCATTTGTTCGGATCAAATGTCGAAACTGGTCACAAAACTCGCGATGCCCAGAGCGTTTTTTCAGTCAAGAAATTTTTGCAGCCGGTGGAAAAATAAAAATCAGATTTTTTCTTGTCGGTCTTTTCTTCCGTTTCTAATCTCCAGCCGCTGGCAGCGAGCGGAACGCGCTCAGGTGTGAATAAAGTGTGAACAGAACTCAGCAATTTCGTAACATCCGAGGGAACAGACCCATGATCGGCCTGAAGCGATCAGGCACTCCACGCCGGCATCCAGGGGAAACATTCGGGGCCAGGCTGAGTCGAATCGGCAGTTTTCCCTCGGTGAAACGCCATTTAAGCCGGGTTTTCCTGATATTTTTAGAGTTGATTAAGAGCAAGGTGATGATGGGATGGGGGAGTAAAAAGCGCGTTTTCCCCGGAGTCGTCCGCCCCGGGGACGCCTTTTCCCCCTGTTAACAACTTGTATGGATGAGAGGTGCAGAGCCCTTTGGGAGAAGTTGTCGGCTGCGCTCAAGCCACAAGTGAGTGCGGACACTTTCAAGCGCTGGTTCTCAGCCGTTGAATTAACCAAAGCGACCGAGAACGAACTGATTTTTCTCGTTCCCAACAACATCTATCAATTTTGGATCGAAAGTAACCATATGGCTGCCTTGCAATCGGCGATCACGACTGCCTGCGGAGAGCCGCGAACGGTGCGATTTGTGACCGCGTCACAGTCGAATGGCGAAGAGAGCGATCTGGGTCTGGTGCGGCCGGACAAATCCGAGCTTTCCCCGCACGATCGCGCCTTTGGTTTCGCACTCGGACTCAATCCACGAAACACGTTCGAATCGTTTGTCGTTGGCCCGAATAATCAAATCGCGCATGCAGCCAGTCTGGCGGTCGCTCAGTCACCGGCTCGCACTTACAACCCGTTGTTTATTTATGGGGGCGTCGGCCTGGGCAAAACGCATTTGATGCAGGCAATCGGGCAATACGTCTGGGGCAAAAAAAAGACGTCCAAAGTGATGTATCTCTCGAGTGAACTTTTTATTAACGAATTCATCGACGCCATTCAGCACAACACCCTCGTCAAATTCCGCAAACGTTATCGCCAGGCCGACCTGCTCCTGATCGACGACATTCAATTTCTGGGCGGCAAGGAACGATCGCAGGAAGAATTCTTTCACACCTTCAACACGCTCTTCGACGGTCATAAGCAAATTGTCCTCTCGAGCGATCGTCCTGCATCGGAAATCGCGAATCTCGAGCATCGGCTCGTCTCCCGTTTCGAGTGGGGACTTACGGCCGAGCTGCAACCACCCGATATTGAAACGCGTCTCGCCATTCTTCGGAAAAAAGCGCGCGGCTTGCAGATCAAATTGCGCGACGAAGTCTACCAGTTTTTGGCGACACGCATCCGCACCAATGTTCGTCGTTTGGAAGGGGCGCTGATGCGGGTCGCGTCTTTTGCTTCGCTTAGCGGCAAGGAGCTGACCCAGGAGACGATCGAGCACTTGCTAAAGGATATCTTACTGGAGGAACGGCGGCAGACCGTTACGATTGAACAAATTCAACGCAAGGTGGCGGAGCATTTCGACGTCCGGCTGGCCGATATGACGAGCAAACGCCGGCCGGCGAGCATCGCATTTCCGCGCCAAATAGCGATGTACCTTGCCCGTGAGTTGACTAAAGCCTCCCTGAACGAGATTGGCGATGCCTTTGGGGGCCGGGATCACGGCACGGTGTTGCACGCGTGCAAGCTGGTAAAGAAACGAATGAAGGAACAGGACAACATTCGACAAACGATCTCGTTCATCGATAGCGCGCTCCAGCGTTGATAATACGGTTGCCGAATAAATTCCGACGCCTTACATCTTAGGCTTTCCCTAATGAAATTCAGCGCCACGAAAGAGAAACTGCTCGAAGGATTGCAACAGGTGCAGAACGTTGTCAGTACGCGCACGACGCTGCCGATTCTTTCCAACGTCCTCCTCCGGGCCCAGGAGGGCGGCGTTTCCCTGACGACAACCGATCTCGACGTCGGTGTGCGAGGGAACTTCGAAGCCAATGTCGAGAAACCGGGCGCGACCACCCTGCCGGCGCGACGATTATTCACCATCATTCGAGAACTTCCCTCGAGCGAAATCTCAGTCGAGGTCGACGGAAAAAACGCAGCCTCGATTCGAAGCGGCCAAAGTTTTTTCAAAATCCTCGGCTTGCCGGAAGAGGAGTTTCCGCCGCTTCCGAAGTTCGAAAACGCCAAAGTCGTCACCATGCGGCAGAAGGATTTACACGACGGCTTGCGCAAGACATCCTATGCCATCTCGACTGACGAGACCCGTTACGTCCTCAATGGCGTCCTGTTTAGTTTTAAGGAAAATAAATTGACTCTTGTGGCGACGGACGGACGCCGGCTGGCGATGGTTGATATCGAGTTGGAATTCCCACGCAGTCACGAAGCGGACATTATTGTCCCGACGAAAGCTGTCACCGAATTACAGCGCCTGCTAACGGACGACGGTGAGGTAAAGGTCAGCGTCGGCAGTGGCCAGATCGCCTTCGATCTCAATAACACCCTCCTAGTGTCGAAACTGATTGAGGGGAATTATCCAAACTACAAACAGGTCATCCCGGCGGAGGCAAAGGAACGCGTCACGCTGGAACGCGAGACGTTTCTGAACTCGCTCCGCCGCGTTTCCCTGCTGGCGAGCGACAAATCGAATTCAATCAAACTCAATTTCAGCAAGAACAACATCGATATCACCGCCAACACGCCGGAAGTCGGTGAAGCTAAGGAAGGATTTCCAGTTGCCTACAAAGGCCGAGAATTCTCCATCGCATTCAACCCGGAATTCTTAATGGCGCCGCTGCGCAATTTAAGCGAGGACGAAGTCTTTCTCGATTTGATCGACGAAATGAGTCCCGGCGTGCTCAAGATTCAGACG
>DASXIC010000029.1:0-2948 GCA_036498205.1 Chthoniobacterales bacterium
ATAACGGCGAGCTGTGCTCGTGTGAGTTCTTTTCAGAAGTAGACCAGATTCTGGAGAAGATGACGAGGTGCAAGGGCGATCGATCCTTCCTCGATTTTCTGGAAGATCTTTGTGGGCGATCGAGTCGCGGAACGCGGCAGAAAGCTGCACAGCTGGAAGAGGCAAAGAGTTGGGCTTTAGGCTACGTTTCGGGATTCAATGCGGCGGACCCAGCACTGGTAGGCGTGCATTGGCTTCTGAAGGGAATGCATGCCGAGGAAAAAATCGAAGGGGACCGTGCGTTTCGCGCCGAACATGGCTACGCGGGTCTAATTAATATTTTAGAGCAGGATCTCAACGACAACGGAGTTCAGATCCAAACCAGCACCGTGGTTGAGAGTATCGAGTGGCGGCCAGGCCACGCTCAAATCATTGCAAGCGGTCCAACGGGCGCGATAACACTTTCAGCGCCCCGCGCAATCGTCACGGTGCCGCTCGGGGTGCTTCAGGCTCGAGAGGATGAAAACGGCGCCATCCGGTTCATTCCCGAACTGCCCGCAGAAAAGCACAATGCGATCCACAATGTGATGATGGGCAAAGTGATTCGCGTCACGCTGCGATTTCGCGAGCGTTTCTGGAAAGACCTTCCCCGGGTCCGCAAGAAAGGCGGCAAAACCATGAATGGGATGAGCTTTCTTTTGTCGCACGATGAATGGTTCCCGACCTGGTGGACACATGAGAAGCAGCCATTCCTTACGGGTTGGGCGCCATTTCGATCCGCCGAACGGCTGTCGGGGAGAAGCCAGTCGTTTGTAATCGAGAAAGCTCTCCTGACTCTGCATCAATTGCTGGGAGTAAGCGTTCAGGAACTCGAGACGTTGTTTGAACACGCATACTGTCACGATTGGCAGAACGATCCTTTCTCGCGCGGAGCTTACAGTTACGGAAAAGTTGGAGGCGATGGCATGGAAGCGGCGCTAGGTAGGCCGATCGAGAGTACGTTGTTCTTCGCCGGCGAGGCTACGGATACTGGCGGTCACAACGGAACGGTGCACGGCGCGATCGCCAGCGGAAAGCGGGCCGCTGTGGAGATTTTGCGAAGAAGTAGGATGACCCGGGTGAGAAATGGAACCCAAAACGCACCATCTAGACACTAGGCAGCTTTGGGTTTCGGAACAATGTTTTCTTTTTCTTTCGAGCGAATCTCGACCTGCTCATGCTTGATGTCGAGCCGCAGATGATTGTAGATGCTCATGTACTGGTTCGCAACCCATACAAGCGAGAAGAGCGCAATCATATAACCGCGCCAGCCGGGATACAGAAGTTTGAACCGAGTGATGATCAGGAACAGCACGGCCACGTAGTGGCTGAAACAATACTCACACGTAAACAGATAGAAAAACTTGCGACGCGGCAGGCTGAGAGCCTGTTTCGATTGTTCCTGGCAGTAGTCGCGGGGCTCGCGAAAAATCTCTTCGTGGGTAACCGTCCATGCGACGCAGGCGACCGGGATCGCAAGGATGAGCAGCCACCCAACTTGGAGACCGAGCGTCAGCACCAAAATCAGATGCTCGGCGACCCCCAAACGTTAAGCAAGAAAGCGCCGGAGAAGAAAGAATCAGACCGAAGAACGACTAGCCCAAACGGCGCGCGCTAATGACAGAATTGTTAAAGATTTTTGACCTGGCCGTAATTGAGCAGGCTCACGATGAGAACGCCGCCGCATATGTTTCCCGCGGTGGCCGCAATCAGCCAGGCGCAATAGTCGGCGAGGGGCACCGCCCCGCCGACCACTGCGGAGAGAACTTCGCCGCTGCCCGCAATGCAGTGGGCGAAACGCCCGATGCCGACCACGAATGTGAGCAGGTAAACGATCGCCAATTGGCCGATGGTCCAATGGCTGGCGGTCACGGTCCAGGCCACGAGGGCGATTAACCAGCCGCCGATCACGCCGCTCCAGAAGAAATGGGCAAATGATCCGGTGGATGTTTCCAGCCCGAGCCGAATCAGTTCCGAAAGAATGTCGGGACGCAGCGCCGAGGTCTTGCCGGCAAGTAAGGCAAATATAAAAGCGCCTAAAACGTTGGAGGCGAAAACGATTCCCCAAAGCCGCAAGGTCCGGAGCAGATGACGACGTTCATCCAGAACAAGCACCACCGGGTAGAGAGTGTTCTCCGTGAACAGTTGGGCTCGGCCAATAATGACGGCAACGAATCCGACGGGATAGAGAAGATAAGGTGCGATGTGCTGGGTTGAGCCCGGCCCCAGCAAAGCGCGAATCGAGGCCATTCCGAGGCCCGTAAGACCCATCGTCAGGCCGCCGGCAATTCCGGAGAATGCGAGCTTCTGGCCGGAGCGGCGCAGTTCATCGCGCGCGTTCTCCATGGCAGCCTGAAGGATTTCGGCTGCGGTGAGCCTTCGCGTTTCAGGAGTGGTTTCCTCCTCATGCTGACGGTGACTTTGGGCTGCGGGCAAAATGTCTCTCCGAAATTTGGATGCAAAATCTGCGACGTTGGAAATATGGATTGTGAACGCCGGGCTAATCCCGTACCAGCAGCGCGACGGTGAAATTTGCAAGAGCTTCGGCGATACTGATCGTTCCAGTCTCTCCGTTCATCGATGGATTCACCGTCTCTCCGGTCAGCGCATTGCGATAGGTGGCGGAGCCACAGCACGATGGAACCACCACTTGCGTATCCCCCCAAACCTCTGCTCCGACCGGCGGGAAATCGCGTTCGTGGAGCAAGCTGGCGATGAGGCGCGGAGCGATCACGATCATGCTGGCATTCTCAAACTTTCGCGCGAAGGCTATCACCTGATTAGATTGGGCGGCTTTTGTCAGCAGAGGCAGATACTCACCCTGCTGAAAAAGGTCTGGTCGATCTTTGCGCAAGCACAGAGTCTTCCAAATCAAAAACATTTTCAGCCGGCCATCCTCCGGATTGTCTAAAAAGCTTTTGCTAGCATCG
>DASXIC010000030.1:0-4697 GCA_036498205.1 Chthoniobacterales bacterium
GACTGCGGCGGGCTGCGGCGAGGGTTTCGTCCAAAGCTATCCAACAATTGTTAGCCACGAAATTAGTTGTTGAAAAGTATATGTCATATGAAATCGGAGGTTGTTGGTGCCGTTTGAGTATGGTTTTTCCAATTTGGCCGACTTAACCCGGATATTGCGTCCGATTTTCGGCTCATGAATCCGGAGTCCTTTCACGATTGGTTCTAAATCCAATGCCTCGTATTACAACGCCCGCGCGACTGCTGGCCTGATCCGAAGGGTTTTGTGCTTCCTAATTGCACAAGTGAACAGTAGCCGTCTTGCATCGTTATGGAGCCAGCCACTAAGCACATCCGTTATTTGAATCTGCTGGCTATCGTTGCGTGGGGCGTTGCCTTGCTCGTGGTGATCGCTCGCATTCTCTTGTTACCTCACCGCGGGACTTGTTTTAACGCCTATCAGCTGAGCGGCTGGGACTGGTTTCACGGCGAAGCCCTATACGCAAACCGCTCCGACAGCTTTGTCTACAGCCCTCTCGTAGCTGCCCTTTTTGTGCCCCTAGCTAGCCTTCCGCCTGCGCTCGGGGCGGCAATCTGGATCATTTTCGACGCATCAATCTTCCTCGTTGGAATCGTTGTCATATTGAGGACGGATTTATATCCAAATCTAGGACCGAGAAATTACGGCGTTGTTCTTCTACTGCTTTTACCGATGGCGTTAAGCAATCTGGATATCGCGCAAGCAAATCCTGTCCTGGCCGGTCTTCTCCTCCTCACCATAGCTGCGGTGTGGGCCGGGCAATGGAACATGGCGGCCGTATGCGCAGCCCTGGCTGCTTATCTAAAGATTTATCCATTGGCTGTCGGCTTACTGATCTTTGCCATCGCGCCGCGACAGTTCGGCTGGAGACTGCTGCTTGCGTTAATCGTCTTTGGTCTGTTGCCATTTCTTCTCCAGCATTGGGATTATGTGGTACGTCAATACGGCGACTGGTTCAGGCAGAGGATCGTCGATAATCGATTTAATAATCCCGACTCTCTGGCGCCCATCGATTTATGGTTCCTCCTGGTCAGAATGGGCAAGTTACCGATTTCATTCGGGGTCTACAGATTCTTTCAGATCGCCAGCGGCATTGGGATCGCGTTGTATTGCGTGGTCCGCGAACGACAAGGCTGGCCTCTATCGCGCGTGCTCATTGCCCTGTTTTCTCTGGCATCCGTTTGGATGACGCTGTGTGGACCTGCGACGGAGGGAGTGACCTACCTCCTCCTGGCGCCTGCGGTTGTTTTCGCACTGGTGCAGGCGTTTTTAGAGCCGCAATCCGTCTCGCTACGAACATTGATTTTTTCTGCTTACGCCCTGCTTTTTCTCACGGCGGCAAAGAACAGTCTGCTCCCGCATCTTAGTCCGTGGACGAGAGCGATGCAGCCCTTAGGAGCAGTTGTTTTTCTCAGCTATTGTTTCTTCTGGCTGTCGAGATTCACCTCGCCGCGACATAGAGCGATAGTGCTGGAATCTAAACTTCGAAGATCATCAGCGCCGTGATAATGACGGCGTGAATCCAAACGAGAACCACCATCACCATACGCAGATTTGCCGACGCGTAGGTGTCACCCTCTTCCCCTTTGTAGCCGAACAACTTCTTTCGGCACCGAAAGAGGTAGATGCCTGCGCCAATGATGAGCAGCTCTACCAGGCCGAAGAAGACCTTCAATCCAATCGCCGAACCGGCCGCCGCATGTGAGACCGCTAGGAACTGTTCCATGATCGGATCATCGTTTCAGGGTAGCGTAGATTTGGCGGCGAGAGTTCTGACTCGAAATCACCTTATTTTAAGAAGCAGAAGTTCTAAGCGTCACCTTAACTGATGCGTTAGGGCGATTGAAAGATGTTGCCTGATTGGTCGAGAGGTTAAAGCTGTAGCATGGAAAAAATCACCGAATACGTCATGGCCACCGCTGAGCCGAACGAGTTCTCGAAAGAGGTGAACAAACATATCAACAATGGATACCAGCCTCACGGAAGCGCGTTCGTATTGGAAATGGGCGGAGGCCTGGTCAACATTTGTCAGCCGATGGTCAGAAAAGTTTGGGATAGGCTGGGCGGTTAAAGGTAAGCGACACCATTTTCGAGAGGTTAAAAGCGGTCTGGCCGCTTCTCAGCGCTGAAGTACTTCGGCAAAAATTTCACCGCGAGTTTTTGGGAAATCTGGCGGTCGAGTGTCATGCGATACCAGAGTATGACCGAAGCACTGGGCGCCAGACAGAACATCACATTCCTGCCCCTGCTCTGCACGGCGTGCGGCAGCCGCATGGGGACGGTGCGCGTGGTGCGGACGCTCGAGACTCCGGAAGCCGTTTATGGGAAGTGCCCGCGCTGTAAGCGGGTCCGACTGAGGAAAACGAGAAGATTATTTCTGCGATGAGATGCTAGGGCAGATGCGTTCCCCGAACATTCTGGGTCCCAATGTTCGCCGGAACTTGCAGTGGTCCTCTTACCGCTGTGTGCACCGCATTCGGGTTGGAGCTGCTGGTGCGATTCGGATCCATTTGGCTACAGGCCACCGCCATCCCCAGCACCAGCGACATTGCGAGGCTAGCAAATATTTTCATGTCGGCACTTTAGCGGAACCGACGGATTTTTGAAAGCTCGCAACCGAACGTTTCCGAGCTGGTCGCTAATGCCTCACCGTTTATCGAGGGGCACGACCTTTTTGCCGACGGGTTCGCCCACATATTCGCTCAGGGGCCGATAAAGACGATTGTCTTCCAATTGCTCGAGAATGTGCGCACACCAACCTGAACAGCGTGCGATGGCAAAGACGGGAGTGAAAAGGTCGGTGGGAATGCCGAGCGAATGATAGACAGTGGCCGAATAGAAATCGACGTTCGCATTCAGGTTCTTCTTTTTCTTCATCAACTCCGCGATCCGCTCTGACATGCGGATCCATTTCGGTTCGCCGACCTTTTCGCTCAATTTAATCGCCATCGCCCGCAAATGCGGCGCCCGAGGATCGAGCGTCTTGTAAACACGATGCCCGATCCCCATGATTTTCTTTTTCTCCGCCAGTTGCTGTTCGATGTAAGCATCGACATTCTTTTCGTCCCCGATCTCCTGTAACATTTGGATCACGCCTTCGTTGGCGCCGCCGTGCAATGGACCTTTGAGGGTGCCGATGGCAGACGTAATCGCCGAATAGATGTCGCTCAATGTCGATATCGTGACGCGCGCGCTGAAAGTAGACGCGTTCATTCCGTGATCGGCATGCAGAACAAACGCAACATCGAGAGTGTCGCTCGCTTCTTTGGGCGCTTCTTTGCCGGTCATCAAATAAAGAAAATGCGCTGCCTCGCTCAAATCCTGGCGAACCGGCGGAAGCGATTCCCCACAGCGGGCCCGATGAAAATAGGCCGCGATTACGCCGATTTTCGCGGTGATGCTGCGCGCCCGGTCCCGGTTGATTTCAAGCGTCGCCTCTTTGTCCATGTCCGGATCGTAAAGGCCGAGCATGGAGACAGCGGTCCGGATCACGTCCATCGGATTCGCAGTTTTCGGCGCTGTCTTGATGAAATCGATGACACCGCCAGGCAATTCGCGCTGCAAATGCAATTGCTGGGCGCATTTCAGCAGCTCAGCCCGATTTGGCAGTCTGTTGTTCCAGAGCAGGTAAACGACTTCCTCGTAGCTTACCTTTCCCGCCAGCTCGTTGATGTCGTAGCCGGCATAAACGAGCTGTCCTTTGTCACCGACCACGTCGCTCAATCGCGTGGTATTTGCGACAACACCCTCAAGCCCGCGTGAAGTACTCTCCATCTTTAGGATTCGCCTTTCATCCGCGCAATTAGCGTATCGGCCATGGCCGCCGGCGTTTCAGCGATTGCGATCCCGGCGACCTTGAGCGCTTCGATTTTGCCGGCAGCTGTTCCTTTTCCACCCGACACAATAGCACCGGCGTGTCCCATCCGTCGACCTGCCGGGGCCGTCATACCAGCGATAAATGCAGCCACCGGTTTCTCGCAGTTGTCGCGAATCCAATCAGCCGCTTCTTCTTCGGCCGAGCCCCCGATCTCGCCGATCAAAATCATGGCATCAGTTCCCGGATCGTTATTGAAGAGTTTGACCGCATCCAGGTGAGACATGCCGTTGATCGGGTCGCCTCCAATACCAATGCAGGTCGATTGCCCGAGACCGCGGCTGGTCAATTGCCAGACCGCTTCGTAGGTCAATGTCCCGGACCGCGAGATGACTCCGACCGGTCCCGACTTATGAATATATCCCGGCATGATCCCAATCTTGCAGACGCCGGGTGTAATGATGCCGGGACAGTTCGGTCCGATTAATCGGCTCGATCTGCCGCGCATCTGCGCTTTCACCCGCATCATGTCCATCACTGGGATCCCTTCGGTGATGCAAACGACAAGCTCCACTCCCGCATCGACCGCTTCGAGAATCGAGTCTGCGGCCGCCGCGGCGGGAACAAAAATCATCGAGACATTACAGCCGGTTTGTGCGCGCGCCTCTGCAACCGTATCGAAGACCGGCACCTTATCGTCGAACTTTTGTCCGCCTTTGCCGGGCGTGACGCCGGCGACCACGTTCGTGCCGTATTCCATGCATTGCCGTGCATGAAACCCGCCGGCACTGCCAGTGATCCCCTGCACCAGGAGGCGGGTTTTTTGATCGACTAAGACAGACATATTAATCTGGAAACCAAGAAG
>DASXIC010000031.1:0-5872 GCA_036498205.1 Chthoniobacterales bacterium
CGCGCTCGCCTCCGCTGCTTTTCCTTCTTTCTCTGCTTTCGCGTTTAACAACCTTGCCAACGCTGCGCCCGGCTCGTTCAACAATCGCACCAGCTTGGTCGCCGGCGACAGCAGCAACCCGAGCAATTGTCCAAGCAACACGTCCCGGGTGGGCAACTCCGCCAGGGATTCGATCTCCTGGCTGGAAAGGATCGATTTGTCGATCACGCCGATCTTGAGTGTCGCCGTTTTGAATTCCGCTGCGAAAGTCTTCAGAATTTTGGCAACCGGGGCCACATCCTTCTGACCCATCACAATCGCAGTCTGACCCGTAAGCCTGTCGGCCACGTCCGGCAGTCCGGAATCGCTCATCGCACGGCGCAAAAAACTATTTTTTACTACACGCACTTCGGCTCCGGCCGGTGCCAGCCGCGTCCGGAGCTCGCCAAATTGATCAACCTTCATGCGCTGGTAATCCGTCACCAGCAAAAATGGTGACTCGCCCAATTTCTTGGCGAGGTCGGAAACGATGTCGGCTTTTTCGGGTCTCATGAAAATCTCCCTCTAAACACTCAGATAAGGCGAAGGGTCCACGTGAATTCCAGGCGACATTGTTGCGCTCAAAGTCATCGCCTCCAGGTAACGCCCTTTAGCTGTGGCCGGTCGGGCACGTACAACCGCTTCGATCACGGCAGTGCCGTTTTCGACCAATTGATTCTCCGCGAAAGAAAATTTCCCGACTGGCACCGCCACGTTGCCATTCTTGTCGAGCTTGAATTCAACACGGCCCGCCTTCACTTCCTGCACCGCTTTCGCGGTGTCGTCCGTTACCGTTCCCGTTTTCGGATTGGGCATCAATCCGCGCGGCCCGAGAACTTTTCCAAGCTTACGCACCTCCGCCATGGCCGCCGGCGTCGCCACCGCCACGTCAAAATCCTGGAATCCTTCCTGCACCTTTTGGATCAGCTCTTTGAACCCCACATGCTCCGCTCCCGCCTCCTTCGCTGCCTTGGCCGCGCCGCCTTCAGCGAAAACGAGCACGCGTACCTGCTTGCCGCTGCCGTGCGGAAGCGGACACGTTCCACGCACCATTTGGTCCGACTGCTTCGGGTCCACGCCAAGCCGGAACGACACCGTCACGGTCTGGTCGAATTTCGTCGGCTGAAACTTCTTCAGCGTCGCCACAGCATCGTTCAGGTTATAGGACTTCTTGCGGTCCATCTGCTCGACGGACGCGCGGTAACGTTTGCTGCGGTTTTGTTGCATGATTTTTTGCAGTCTTAACGAGCGATGCTCTCCTGCGGTTGAGGTGGGGCGCGAAGTAAGCGGAGATTGAGCTGATTGTCAAGGCGGTAAGGCTAATTCTAGGATTGCCAAACGAGCTACTGAATTGCTAGAAATAGCCGCATGAACCCCTACAGAACACAAATTGCTATAACGCTCCTCCTCCTCGGATTAGCAGCCACTTCCGTGTCCGCTCGCCCGCTGGAGTTTTCCGAGATTTCTCTGCTCGTTCGCGCACATCAGCCGGAGTCGGCCATTGTCGCCGATGCCAACCAACGCAAACTGGTTCGCCCGCTCACTCCTGACCAGGAAGCCAGATTGAAATCGCAAGGTGCCAGCGATTCCCTTATCCAGTCCCTGCACAATTCGAGCCTGTTTCTCTCGCCTTCCGAAGTCGCGACCTACGAAGCGGGCCGCACTGCCCCAATCAAACCTGTGGCGGGTTACGAGGGTCGCGGTTTCGCGTCGACAAAACCGAATGTGGAGATTGTCAACGTTGCTGTCGGTCATCCAATCAATCTGAGCTACTGGGGTGGACCCGATTACGATTTCGCTTTTCGCCCGCGTGATATTGTGGATGTCGGCCGCCCCGAAGCGGAAATGATTTTACCGGCCGCAACGGGAGTGCATTACGCGACTTACCGTGGGGTGCGGGTGCCGGATTGGGAGCCAGTTGATCCGGAATATACCTCCGTCATGGCTCACACTTTTGCCCGTCCGGTTCGGATTGATTGGCAAAATCCGGTTCGAATGGACGACGTGCCCTACGTTCTCTATCCGGTCTACGCAGCCGGTGGCGTTGCTCTCTATTACATAGGCGAATCGAGCTGCGACTCCGTCATGCTGGCGATCGTGACGCGCGGTTGATCCAATCTAGAAATCAGCGTCAAGGTCAGTCGAAATCGTCTGAGCGGCCGCCCGTGGTGGAGGCGGAGTCGCCGGGCCATTCCGGATAATTTTTCCTTCTTTCATGACAAACCAGACCCGTTCGGTGGCGGTGATGTCGGCGGTGGGATCTCCCGGCATTGCAATGATGTCCGCCAGCTTGCCTTTCTCGAGTGTTCCGAGCTTTGCCGCGATACCGAGTAACTCTGCGTCATTCGAAGTAGCAGTTTTCAGGGCATCAATCGGTGTCATTCCCAGCCCAGTCATGAGAGCAAACTCTTTGGCGTTTTGGCCGTGGGGAAAGACGGCGGCATCGGTCCCAAAAGAAATTTTCACTCCTAACTTCACTGCATTACGAAACATCTCGGAGCGGGCCGCTCCCGCCGCCTTTGCCTTGGCTTGTAATGCCGGTGGATATAGATCCAGCTTGCTCAGAATCCATTCCGTCGCCATCAGGGTTGGCGTGAGGAATATTCCTTTGTTCTTCATCAAAGTTAACGTTTCTGGCTTCATAAACGACCCGTGTTCGATTGAATCAACCCCCGCTTCGATGGCTTCGCGCGCCGCTTGATCGCCATGACAGTGCACGGCCACTTTTTTCCGCAGGCGGTGCGATTCATCCACCAAGGCCGCCATTTCCATCGGCGTCAGTTGAGGAGTATCAACTTCATCAGCCAGGGAAAGGACTCCACCGGAAACAGCGGCTTTGATGACATCAGCGCCATTCTTGACCTCGAAGCGAACAGTCTTGCGAATTTCCTCCGGACTATCGGCAATGCCCTGGCTGTAACCGGGCTCATGGCCAAACAACATGTCACGAAAGCCGGCGGTGGCGTCGAAATGACCACCGGTCGAGCCTATTCCGAAGGTTGCCACCAACATGCGCGGACCGACAATCACTCCTTTGTTGATTGAGTTTCGTAACGCGACATCAACGAATTCCGGGCTACCTATGAAGCGGCTTCCGAGATCACGCACTGTGGTAAACCCAGCTTCCACAGTTGCACGCGCGAAAATCGTTGCCTTGATCGCCTGTTCTGAAACGTTAAGGTCGACCTCTTCCAGCCGCCTCTTATAAAAATCCCCCGAGTAATCGAGGGTCAAATGCGTGTGCGCATCCATGAAGCCGGGCGATAAGGTGGCGTCGCCCAGATCGATCACCTTCGCGTCAGCCGGAATGGCAATATTCGGTCCGACGTCCACAATTTTGTCGCCTTGGACTATGACGACGCCGTTTTGCAGGAGTGCGCGCGATTTGCCGTCGAACAGCCGCGCCGCTTTTAGTGCGATAACTTGATCATCCGCCCTAAGTCGAAGCGCAGGACCTCCGAAAACGAAAAGAAAAACGAAAAACCAGACTGAAACTCGAGAACCAATTCCGATGCGCATCGGAGCGGTATAAAAATTCCCGCGACGCAAAGCAAGAATCCTCGTTGTAGGACGAAAGGTTGATTTTGCTTTTCCGGAGTGTCCACACTCGTAGTCTCCGGCTTGAAATGACGAAAAGGGTGATGGTTTCTTTAATCTTTCTGATGGGCTGGGCAGAAGCGCCCGCGCAATCCGCGAATGAAAATGCTGGCCCGGCACTCCAGAAACTTTCGAACGATTTTTGGAGCTGGCGCGCCCAATATCGGCCCTTCACCGGCGATGATGTGCCCCGAATCGAACGTCCTGGCGGTACTCGGGATTGGTCCCAAGCCAACATCGAAAAACAGCGGGGCGATCTTGCGGAATTTGAAAAGAGATGGAAACAGCTCGACGCCACTCGCTCGCCGATTCCGCAACAGGTCGATTATCGATTGATCGGTTCCGCTTTGGCACGGGTGCGCTGGGAATTGGATGTCAACCCTCGTTGGAAACGAGATCCCATCTTCTACATCGAGCAGACACTCACACCGATCGTCGAGGCGCTTGTCGTACCTGGGCCTTTCGATGCGAGGCGCAGCGGCGAGATCCTCGCGCGCATCGAGAACATCCCGGCAATTTTGCAGCAGGCCGCACAAAATCTGGTCAATCCGCCGGCACCTTTCGCGACCATCGCAGTGCAAAACCTTGTCGGTATTCGAGAGCGCCTGCACAAGATGGCGGTTTCGCTGGTTGGATTGACGACTCTCAAAGAGCAAGAGTTGAACGGCGCCGTCGAGCACGCGGCCGATGCGCTCGAGAACTTTCAACAGCGGTTGAATGACAAGCTGCCCGCTTTGCCGCAACAAACCGCCCTTGGCCGCGACGCTTACGTGTTCTTCCTCAAAAATGTCGCGCTCATGCCCTACGCGCCGGAAGAATTGCTCGCAATGGGTCGGCAGGAATGGGGTCGTGCGGTTGCCTTCGAAGCTTACGAGAAGAACCGCAATAAAGACGTCCCGTCACTCAAGATTGCCGACAATATTGACAATTGGATCAAAGACACCGCGACAAAGGAGTTACAGATCCGAAACTTTCTCGTCGAGCGCAACATCCTTACCGTGCCCCAGTCGTTGCAGCATTACACCTTCCGGTCGATGCCGGAATATCTGCGCGTGCTCGGTTTCAGCGAGAACGACGATTTCACTTCACCCTCGCGATTGAACGAAAATTGCATTCGCTACATGAGTGATCCATCGCCGAATGCCGGCTATTTCTTCCGCGCGACCGCGCAGGACCCGCGTCCGCTGACCGTTCACGAAGGAATTCCGGGTCATTATTTTCAACTTTGTCTTTCGTGGAAACACGAAGATCCGATCCGGCGCCAGTACTACGACTCAGGAGCAAACGAGGGTATCGGTTTTTATGCTGAGGAGATGATGTTGCAAGCCGGCTTGTTCGACGACAGCCCGCATACTCGCGAGATCATTTACAATTTCATGCGTCTTCGCGCGCTGCGCGTAGAAGTCGACGTGAAACTCGCCCTTGGCGAATTCACGCTCGAGCAGGCGGCAAAGTATCTACAGGAAAAAGTGCCAATGGATCCAGCGACCGCGCGACAGGAAGCGATCGCGTTCTCGACTGGGCCTGGCCAGGCCATTAGTTATCAGATCGGCAAGTTACAAATTATAAAATTCCTTGCCGAGGCGCGAATGCAACAAGGGGAAAAATTCAATCTGCGTGCCTTTCACGATTTCGTCTGGAAAAATGGTAATGTCCCCATCGCGCTGCAGGAGTGGGAGTATTTGGGTGACGCCAGCGATGTCCCGCCGATCGGAAGATAGGCTTCCAGCCTGTCTCGGCGACAAGCATCTTGCCTGTCATGCCTAATTATACGTCAAGCACGCAGCCGACAGATACATCAAATCGTGCTGCCGAGATTACGCCAGCTTGCGACGTAGAGACCGAATCTCACTAAACCGAGACCGAACAGCGCGATCGTGGTGCCGGTATCCGGAATAATTTACGGCGGTTAAGGCACAGGTTAAGTCCCTATAATCGTGTCAGACCCGCTTCACGCCGTTCGCGCTCTGTTCCTTAGGGTCTACCAACCGCCCTGCGATCGGCCCGTAACCTATTCCGACGCCGACCGTCGGCCTCGCCAATGGCAGCCGGTTACGAATCTCCGGCCGCTATTCCGAAGCCGAACTATATCGGTTCAAACGTCCCTCCGCAGGAGGACTGACTCTGCTTCGTCAGTCGACGATCTCAAGGCCCATTTGCCGGGCCGTGCCAGCGATAACACGGAAAGCGGCTTCGTCGCTGCGCGCGTTCAAATCTTTCTGCTTCGTTTTCACGATGTCCATGACTTGTTTGCGCG
>DASXIC010000032.1:0-33052 GCA_036498205.1 Chthoniobacterales bacterium
CCTTTATAATAGTCTTTTACTATAAAACGGCCCACCGCGTCGACTGAGAAAGAGCGGCTGAACTGGACTGCGTAACCAGCATAAACCTCGAAATCGTTTCGCCGTGGCGTTTGCGGATCGGACGATACGCTGATGTTGGCCAAAACGCCCAAGTTAAGCTGCATCGCCTGGGCAAACTGGAAGGGCATCTCCGCGATGGCGACGATGGAGTGGTTTTGGAAAAATTCATCGAATTGATCATCGGTAAGTCGATTGAAATCGTACCGCAGCCTGAGGGCAAGATTGTGGTATTCCGGAAGGTACCACACAACGCCGGCAATAGCATCGAAACTCGTGAAATTAAAATCTGTGAAACGATCGTAATAAAAAAGCTGCTGTACAACGATCAATTCACCGTAAAGCGTCTTGCCCAGCCGGGGCTGGTAAGCCAGCGTCAGTGCCGGAGCGAAGACGCCATCGCCAACTTCGCCATTTCTCGTAAGAGCGACGTTGCTGGTGTAGAAAAAGGGTGTTGATAAAGTAAAGGTGAATGGGCGGTATTGTTCCTGCCGCTTGAGGATTGCTTGAACCCCCAGGTCGGCGTCGTTCTCGCTTGGCGCCGCGTATCCTAGCGCTTCGTCAGCCGTGGTCGGGGCTCCGATTTGCGCTCCGGGTTCGATCCGAAGAATTTGGGAGCGATCGAGTTCGCGTGAACTTTGGGCGTCGACAACGCTTGACCCAAAAAGGATCAGCGCTGCAAGGAGACAAGAAGGCAGCGAGCGTCGAAGCATCAAAAGGGGGCGGGAATCGCTCTTTCTGGGGTAGTTTCAACGGCTTCGTCAAGCCTATTGCGGTGCTTTGCATCCCAGTAACTTGCGCTGCCAGGGGACAAGCAAATGATCGGCTCCGGTGGGATCGGCAGCTATCGCGTCAATCGTCGCGCGTGGCGCAATGAAAGAGGCTTCGATTCCAAGTTCGTGGGCAGCGGCATCTCGTCGTTTACGCATCTCCTCCGCAGCTCGTTCCATTTCCTTGGTCGGCCGCTCGCCTCTTCTTGGCAGTCCCTTCGGCCATTCCTCCTCTGGCAACGCCAGCGCGCTCTCTGCCGCTGCGGCAAATTCTCGCGCGCGCCGCGTCGAAAAATGCTTGAATCGCGGTTTTTTTCCTTTCGCCGCCGCTTCGGCAGCCTCGATCAACTGTTCGTTACGCAAAATGTGAAAAGGGGGCCGATCGGCCTGCTCCGCCTCTCCTTCCCGCCAGGTCCAAATCGCGCGCAACACGGCCGCAGCCCGCCCGCGAACCAGTCCCGCTCCGCGAATCCGCCAGGCCTCTTCGAAGTCCCGTTCCCGATCGATTGCGGCCGCGACGATTGCTCGTCGGCAGGATTGATGAAACCATTCAAGCCGTTTACGCTCCGCCAGCCCCTGTTCCAGTCTTTGTGCGAGCGCCAACAGGTAGTGGGTATCGTTGCGCGCATAACTCTCCATCTGAACTGAGAGCGGCCGCCGGGCCCAATTCGCCTTTTGCGATCCTTTTGTCAGCTGCACGCCGAAATGTTTCTCTACCAGCGCCGCATAACTGAACTGGCGCAGGCCAAGCAGGCGGGCCGCGATCATCGTGTCGAATACACGGCCGGGCCGAAAATTGAGTGCACGGCGCAACATCCGCAGATCATAGTCCGCGCCATGTAACACAATCTCCCTTCCGGCAAGGACTGTCGCCAGCGTCGACAAGTCATTTCCAGCCAATGGGTCGATCAGGAAATCGCCATCTGGTAAGCTAACCTGTAATAAGCAGAGCTTCTCGCGGTAGCAGTGCAAGCTGTCCGCCTCAGTATCCACCGCGATACGATCGTTTCGTTCAATCAGCGGAACCAAGGCCGCCAGTTCTTTCGCGGAAGCGATCACCGCAGCCCGGCCAACAACAATTCCGCGTTCGTCTTGGTCGCCTGAAGATTCGAGATCAGAATCTCCATGGCTTCTATCGGAGGAAGCGCCGCCATCGCCTTTCTCAGCACGTGCACGCGCTCCAACTCGTCCGGATGATAAAGCAAATCCTCACGGCGGGTGGCGGTTTGCATGGGATGAATAGCGGGATACATCCGCTTTTCCACCAGCGCCCGGTCCAGGTGGAGCTCCATATTACCCGTACCTTTGAATTCCTCGAAGATCACTTCGTCCATACGGCTGCCGGTATCGATGAGCGCGGTAGCAAGGATAGTGAGGCTGCCGCCTTCCTCGACGTTACGCGCGGCCCCAAAAAATCTCTTTGGCTTCATTAGCGCCTTGGCCTCGACTCCACCGGACATGATCCGGCCACGACCGGGTTGCAGATTATTATAACCGCGGGCGAGCCGGGTGATGCTATCAAGCAAAATCACAACGTTTTTTTTCAATTCCACCAGCCTTTTTGCGCGTTCCAGGACGAGCTCTGCCACCTGGATGTGGCGCTGAGAGCTTTCGTCGAAGGTAGAGCTGTAGATCTGACAATTCACTTCCCGTTCCAGGTCGGTTACTTCTTCAGGACGCTCGTCCACCAAAAGGATAATGAGCTCGATTTCCGGATGGTTCACGCGAATGGCTTTGGCAATTTCTTTTAGCAAAATTGTTTTTCCCACTCGCGGCGGCGCTACGATTAAACCGCGCTGGCCCCGGCCTAATGGCGCCAGTAAGTCGACCGCGCGCGCCTCCAGCGATTTCGTGGTGTCGTTTTCCAGCAAGATTCGACCTTCTGGATGCAGCGGCGTCAAATTCTCGAAATCGGTCTTCTCGCTCCACTCAGCCAAGGCCATGCCTTCGACCGTCGTAACCTCATCGAGCATCAGCGATTTTTCCCGATCGCGTGGAAGCCGCAATTTTCCACCGACTTTCTGCCCCGGTCGTAAGTGAAATTTTTGCAGCTGCGCACGCGTCACACCGACATCTTCAGGCACTGGCAGGAAATTCAATTCCGGCCAGCGCAACAGGGCGAAGGAATCACCGATTTGCTCGACAAAACCTTCTGCGCTGACAACGCACCCCGCGCTAAGGCCGGCCCGCAGTAGATCGAGAATATGATAATGGCGGGTCCGGGCCGGATGCAGGAAGACCTCAAATTTTTGTGCCAGCTGCGACAGCTCTTCCGCCGTCAGGCTATGCAGGCCATTTAGATCGAGCGAAGCGGGCGCGTCTCGTTTCAATGCTCCTGCGTCGCGCACGGTTTGGGGTGCCGGTGGGGCCGTCTCGGTCGCGTTAGAATTCGGGCTATCCGCCCTGGATGGCGGGCCTGCTTCGCTCATTGTGTTGTCCACAAATTTACCAGCAGGCGTGCCTGATCCTCCAACACACTGCGCTGACCGTTGTTCCAGACCACATGATCGGCGCGCTTGATTTTATCTTCGAGCGGCATTTGCGCCGCGATAATTGTTGCGGCTTCGTCCGCCTTGATTTGCATTCGCCTCATGAGCCGTTGGATTTGGATTTCCTCTGAGCAGGCTACAACCACGACCCGATCGCAAATGGCTTCGCCGCCTGTTTCGTAAAGAAGTGGAATATCTGCAAAAAATCGTTCGGTGGATCTCCTGTATTTTTCCGCTTCGCCGCTCCAGCGCTGGCGAATACGCGGATGAAGAATCTCTTCGAGATCGCGCCTTCTCTTGGGCGCGCTAAAAACTATCGTTCGAAGTGCGCTCCGATTCAACTCTCCGTTTGCTTGAAATACCTCGGAGCCAAATCGATCTCGTATCTCATTCAGGACGACGGAATCTTTCGTTGTAAGATCCCTTGCCATCTCGTCCGCATCAAAAAATCGCGCGGATGGCAGCAACTCGCGCAGAGATTTCGCGAAAGTCGACTTGCCAGTGGAAATCCCGCCGGTGATACCGATGACGCTCATTGCTCTATGAGATCAAAAAGTAGCTCAATCGTGCCATGGTGGGAGCATTGTCAGGCCACGTCCCCATACGCCAGCGCTTTCAGCCGAGATGTCCTGACTTAAGGCACAGGAAAATTAGCTAACAAGAGCTGACCCCACCTTAAAGATTTAACCAGCAATCGCTGACTCGGCTAACGGTTCGAGGTCTGTTTACGTTCGTTAACGCCGACAATTTGGAGATCGTCCCCACTTCGTTGAAGGAGGAGCGTTTTTCGCACCTGTCCCGAAGCCTGCCTGGAGCCGTTCCGAAGCTCATAGCGAAGCGGGAAACTAACAACCAGGCGGCCATTGGATTGAGGTTCAACCTGCAAGTCGTCACCTAGCGAGAATTGTCGATTTGGCCACTGACGATTGTAACGCTCAAGATCCCGTTTAATAGCCTCACGTCCCTGATCTGGCTTGCCAAAGTAGTCGACGCGATCGGCAAAGAATTCCAATTCTGAACCGGTTTTGGGGTCGAGTCCCGCCAGAACAAATGCTCCGACATAATCGCGCAGCTGTTCGCGGTCTTTCCCGGAAAGTTCGGTCGCTATGGTGGGATTTGGGCGGTTGCTCTCGATCCCTTTTTGCTGCGCGATCTCTGCCTGCGCTGGAACATCGCGCGAGGGAGAAGTTCGGGGCGAAGGAGTTTTTGACCCGGCGGCAGCGCCATCTTCGGCCATCATCTGCAGGATCCGTTCTTGATCGCTCTTACGCAGGTATCGCCAAACATCCTCTCCGACCTCAGGGGTGCGAACATTCCCTTCCCCACCGGCCAGACCGAGGGCGCTAATCGTTTCGGGATTCAGCTTGCCGCTAATGGAAAGCCCATGGCGAATTTGATAACGAGAGATCGCCGCCTGGGTCGCACTGTCGTAAACCCCATTTTCGTCGCCGAGATAAAAACCTTGATCCTTGAGGCGCCTTTGCACGGCTCGAACCGTTTCGTCCGCTGAAATCGATGCCACACCACAAACGCTCAACGCCAGTGTCCAAAAAAGAAATCGCTTCATCCTAAACAATTCGCATGCGCTGCCGCGCATACGCGCTACCGGCAGAAGTAAACGGTGCGGTGTTAATGACCGCCGTCGCTCAAAAGAGGTGCAACAGTTTAACTATTTGGGGCGAATACAGTGCAATTCCTTCAAAAATGGCCAGCACCACGGCCGCGGCGACGAGAGCGCTAACTCGGCGCGAGCTCCACAGCGAACCGATAAAGGAAAACGGAAGTTGGGTCAGCCAAAACGGAAGCCAGAGAGCGGCATAAATCGCGATGCTCACAACCTGGGCGCTTCGCTCGACCGCCGAACCCTCTCGTAATTGCTTGCGCGCGTCCGCAATCAGGCCATGGAAGACCCCAGCAATTTGGGAAACTAATCCAATCGTAACGAAAAGTAGACCAAACACCGCCAGAACGGCGAGCAGGACTGAGAGCTGAACAAGTTGTGGAACATACGGGAACGGGAATGGAACCGCTTTAATTTGGCGAACGACCATACCGATCGGTCGGGAATATGGATTGAGCGGAATTCGCGGCACCGTGATCGGCGCACTACAATGCGGGCACTTGGTATCGACTCCACTATCTTGCGAACGGGCTTCCATTTGCCGACCGCACTCGACGCACTTGAATCGAATGGAAATCTTCTGTCGCGTTCGGCTCAGAGAGTAGAGACGCGGAGCGGGGCGCTCGTCATAGCCCGCGTGTTCGAGCGGATCGCAATGAACGACGTGTTCGCGCAGGGACGCAGAAGGGCTCATGGGAGATGAAGTGGAGCAGCTAACGAGCCATGAGCGAAGAAGGGGGCTGGAAAAGACAAAGGCTTGGAGCTAGGTCTATAAATATTATATCTTTACATAGTTATCATAGCACTCGCGGGCCGTTTCGAGTAGTTTATGTTAGGAATGCGATCCTCTGTTTCTACCCTCGCCCCACGTCGACTACTTCAAAACGACAAACTCGATAGCTTCCTCTTTTCGTAGCACGTTGACTCCGACGCCCTCTGCATTCCGGGTCAGCGAAAGATCGACACTCGCCTCCCCTACTCGCAGCCGTCGAATTGTTACCTGCTTCAGGAATTCCGGTAACACCGGTGCCGAAAATACTAGCTGCTTCTGCAAGGGCAGGACGGTAAGGCCAAGACAAGCTTGAAGGAGGAGGAACACCGCCCCCGCTGCCCAAGCTTGAGGAGAACATGCGACCGGATAAAGCGTAGGAGCCTCGCCCGTGCGCCGTTTAAAACCACAGAAAAGCTCGGGTAACCGATGCAAGTCAAAGAAGAGACTGGCGTCGAACAAGCCGGTTAGTAGCTTGATCGCTTCCTTTTTGAGCCGATAATTCGCGAATCCCGCGGCGATCAGCGAATTATCGTGCGGCCAGACCGATCCGTTGTGATAGGACATCGGATTGTACCGACCTTCTCCGGAAGCTAAGGTACGAATGCCCCAGCCTGAGAAAAAATCCCCTTCTGTCAATGTCGCCGCCAGAGCGCGTGCCCTTTTTTCGCTGGCAACGCCGCTAAAGAGACAGTGCCCGGCGTTTGAGGCGAGAACGCGGCAGGGTCGCTTCAGACCGTCAAGTGCCAATGCGTAACTCGAGAGATCTTCGCACCAAAACGCTTCCTCGAACTTCAGACGCAGATTCTCCGCCTGAGTAGCGAGCTTCTCCGCCTGAACATGGTTTCCCAGGACGCGAGCAAGTACCGCGGCCGCCTTCCTGGCCGCATAGACGTAGCCTTGTACTTCGCAAAGGGCGATCGGCGGCTCGGCAAGCTCTCCATTAGCATGAAAGACGGAATCATTGGAATCCTTCCACCCTTGTTGAACCAGGCCATGTCGCGAGCGTCGGGCATACTCGACAAATCCATCCCCGTCCGGGTCGCCATAGTTATCGATCCAGCTGAGTGCGCGTTCGACATTCGGCCAGATTGATTGGGCAAATGCGCGATCGCCGCTCCGATCGTAATACGCTCCGGCAAGCATGATGAATAGCGGGGTCGCGTCAATCGAACCATAGTATCGGCCGAAAGGGACTTCTCCCAAGGCCGCCATTTCGTCCTTGCGCGTTTCGTGAAGAATTTTGCCAGGCTCCGCATCCTGCTCGGCGTTCTCGGTTGTCGCCTGTGTCGCCGCGAGAAATGCCAACACGCCACGGGCGAGGGCCGGATTAATCCAGAGACACTGGAGGGCGGTAATGATTCCGTCGCGACCGAATGCAGTACTGAACCAGGGAACGCCGGCATAAGGATATGGACCAAAAGGCGTGTCGGTCCGCATCATGTGAAGATCGGCGATCGATCGATTCAACCAATCGTTGAACTGTTCGTTGGAAGTATAAATCTCAGGTTCCTGGGCTCTGGCATTCTTTAATTCCTCGACTGCCTTTCCGACCGCGTCGTCATGGGAGGAGATCTTCGGAGTTGTTCGGTTCCTGGTCTCAAGTGACTTCCGTTCTTCCGAGTCAGCTTCCAGTTCGAACGTGATTGCGCAGCAATAGCTTTCCTCACCCCCGGGCTCGAGGCGTGACTCGTAGCGAGCCTCCGATTCAGTGAGCTCGCTGGGGGACGGGTCGAACGTAAGCCGGGTGCGGCGAATCACGCCATCCAGGCCTTGATAAGTCAACAAAACCGCATTTTGCATTACCTGCGCAGGCAACCGTTTTCCGCGCCGGGCGCGGTCCATCCCGCGTACTTCGAAGATATCGGCAAAGTCGGCGTCGAATTCGATCGCGAGGCTAAGCTCTGCTGCCTCGCGGCCATAATTATGCAGCCAAAGCCGCTCATGCGAAGTCCCTTCCCAGAGCACGATCGACCGGAAAATGTGCATGGTACCTCGCGGAATGACGACCTCATCCGCCCGCAGGAAATCCGGGTTCATGAGATCGACAGCCAGCATCGCGTTATCGTCTTTGATCGACGAGCTCAGCAATAGAGGCCGATCGCCTTCCACCTTGAGGCTAAAGCGCGAAAGAAAGCGTGTGTCCTGGTGGTAAACTCCCAGTTCACCGCTCCCGAACCTCTCGATATCGCCGAATCGATCGAACACGGCAAAGGTATCGCCATGCTTCAAAACCCGGTTGCGATCGTCAATCCGGGGCGAAGTGGAAAGAATGTAGAAATCTTCGCTAACGGAAATAATTTCTCTTCGCATCGTCCCGATCATGCGAGAACAGCCTCGGATCTGCGACTGATCATGCGCTCGTAAACTTTCAGGTAATCGGTCGCCATCCTTGCGGCAGTAAAGCGCTCTTCGAAAACTTCACGACAGCGTTTACGACTGAGCCCGGATACTCGTTCGACTGCCCGCACCGCGTCGTCGAGGTCTGTGACGATGAAACCGGTGCGACCCTGTTCCACCACTTCCGGAACTGATCCGCTATCATATGCGATCACCGGTGTGCCACACGCAATCGCCTCGATCATTACCAAGCCAAAGGGCTCCGGCCAGTCGATGGGGAATAGCAACGTGTAAGCATTTCCAAGGAAATCTTCTTTCTCTTCGTCACCAATTTCCCCGACAAACTCCACTAGAGAATCACGCAGCAGCGGTTTCACCACCTCTTTGAAATATTCTTTGTCCACCCAGTCCACTTTTGCCGCAATTTTCAATGGCATGCGCACTCGCTTGGCGATCTCTATTGCCCGATCCACTCGCTTCTCGGGCGAGATCCGTCCCAGAAACGCGAGATACTTTCCGGGGTTCGGTTGGAACCTGAGCAAATCCTCCGGGAGTCCGTGGTAAACCGTTGCCTGCCAGTTCGCCCAGGGCAGCGGCTCCCGTTGCGATTGCGAAATTGAGACGACGGGCATGTCGTGAAACTGCTTATAAAGAGGTTCCAGATCGGGAATATCAAGTCGCCCGTGCAAAGTTGTGATCGCAATGATTTCCTGGCGTCGTGAAAGCGGAAAATGCAGGTAGTCGATGTGAAAATGGACGATATCGAACTCGTGGGCGCGCTGAAACACCTGCTCTAGCATCACGACATGGTGAGCCAATTGATCGATGCAATTCTTGTCGAGGCGAAGCGCACGCTCGCACGCAGCGACGAGCTGGGCTTTGGTCACTGAATCGCCACTTGCGAACAAGGTCACCTCGTGACCTTGCCGGACCAATTCTTCAGTAAGAAAAGAAACGATCCGTTCGGTTCCCCCATATTGTTTTGGCGGCACACTCTCGTAAAGCGGCGACACCTGTGCGACTCGCATATTTTAGTTCCCCCCAAATCCCGGACTAACCAGCTACGCAGCATTCGAGAAAACGCCAGTCGTAATCGCCAAATCGGGCGTGGGGCCTGGCAAAAGACCTTCATCCTTCCCGGACGCACTACTTGGTCGACTAGCCCATGAGCTTTCCCGCCGCGAATAGAAACCGACGCTATCTGTCGGAATGCCTTACCGTTGCGTTCAACAGCATTAATAACCCGATAATAAATGACTTACCGGTATAATATCCATAATGCCCGCGCTGGTGTAACCGTAAACGTCGGAAATTGTTACGAATTTCGCAGAGGAGAAAAGGATATACTCAACAAAATAAAATTATATAACCTACTTAATACTCAGTTATTATGATTACAGAGGCACCAGTCAGTTATTAGATGGCACGGCAATAGCTAAGGTCGGAGCCAGTCATTATCATAATTATGAAAACCACCACCATTACACGCCTCTTGCTGCCCTTTGTTGTCATCTGCCTGGGCGCGTTTTCCGCCCCAGCCGTCACCACGGTCTCACCCCAATCCGATTCACTCATCGTTACTGAAAATCAGCTCAATTTTTCCATCAACTCTGATTTTCCTATTTTCAGTATTGTGCCACTTACCATCGCCTCAGCGACTGCGACGGAGGCTGATGAAAACGGCCGGAACACGGTCCACTTCGTTACCGGCACCGGACTAGATACTGTGCCGGTGGCATCTCTCTTTTTGGCAAACGTAGACCAATACAATCACGCTACGGCCTTGCTCGACCCCAACGGAAATATCAGCGATATCTTCGGGGTCTATCGTTCGGGCAGTGGAACTGAGTTGGATCCGTTCACCTACGCTGTGGCCTTTGTTTCCGACCCCGACCAAAGCCTGCTTACTGGCGACTCCTTTCCGGGATTTGGGACAATAACCACTCGTCTTCCCGAAGACCAGGATTCCTACGATGCCACGAGCTACTTGGGCATCACGGTTGGTGCTGTTGAGCTATTTCCCTACACCGCCACATTTACTTCCGACCGCGAAGTGCCGGATAGCGGCACAACCTTGTCATTGCTCGGCCTGGCAGTGACTGGTCTGGCGTTGCTGCGGCGCAAACTAGCTTAATCTTTTCCATGCAGCGGGGATCCCTGCCGATCCCTGACATAGCAGTGCCGGTCACTTTGTGGCCGGCACTTACTTTTTGTAGCCACGGCTCTGCGAGCCGTGCAAAAGACGCGTCTCATAGAGACGCGGCTACAATTTACTTCTTATAGAAGGGGACTTCAGGTAGCTCAGGAGGTACCACTTCTTCTTCGTCGGTGACATTAATCGGCTGACCGGCTGGATTCACCAGCCGCGCAGTAACGAAGATGATCAGATTGCGTTTGATATGTTGATCGACATTGGTGCGGAAGAGCCGACCGACGATTGGAATGTCACCGATGATGGGGGTGCGGTCCTCGGTCTTCTGAACGTCTTCTCGCATGAGACCACCCAGAACAACCGTCTGACCGTCCCAGACGCTGACACTGGTGGTCACTTTTCGCGTACTAAAGATCGGTTGATTGATAACGTTTGGCGTGATTACCGACGGTGGCGAGGTGATCAATCCGCCCGTCATGGTGTCAAAGAAGGAAGACGAAGGTGAAAGGATCGGGCTGCCATAGTTGATGAACCCTTCAAACTCCACGACTTGAGGCACCAGATTGAGGTCAATGGTAACTCCATCCGGTCCCACGACTGGTTCGACCTCCAACGTGACGCCGGTGTTGCGCGTTTCAAACTGGGTCGGAGTCGTTGGGGTAACCGGGGTGGTGGAAGTTCCCCCCAGGGAAATGATGCTCGGAATCGTATTGGATGTGGTCGTTGTCAGCGCGCCGACAGTCTGCGGTATCTGTGGCGGCTGAAACTGGGTAGGATAACGGAACTCGCGTACGATCTCGATGACGGCCCGTTGGCCGCTTTTTGTGGTCACGCGAGGCGCCGAAAGGAGATCAATTCCCTTTTTCTGATTGAGCGCTCGCACAACCACCTGAAACTGCGGATCGGTTAGCCTGCCGGCCAATCCAAAGATGCCCGGCGCTAAGGCGGTTGCACCCATCGAGGGAAACAAAAGGGCGTCGATTGCGTTCGCACTAATAGCTAGGTTTCCGCTCCGATTGTCGGCCGTGACCGGAAATGTGCCCGTGGTGGGGAACGGAAAGTCCGCTTGATTGACCGCGGGCGCAGTTCCCGAAGAACCGCCCGCACCGAACACCTTGTGATTGCCGATATTGAACTGGCCCAACAACCAATCGAAGCCGAGTTCTTTCAGGTTATTTTGCGTGATCTCGATGAACTTCGATTCGATCTCGACCTGCTTGGGCCCGGTAACGTTTGCCTGCTCGACCAAGGCATCGACCAACTCGAGATTGTCGATGGTATTGCGGACGATCAATCGACTACTTTGCGGCAAAAAATGCGCGCTGGCTCCCTGCGGGAAGGGTACGCCCTGGCTTTCGAGAAACTCACGGGCCCCCTCGCGATTGACTAACAGTTGTCCCCCGGTCGATTCCTGTGTGTCTTTACCGGTGCCGCCGGCTCCCACTCGCGTTGCGGCGCGATTGAGCGCACTGGGCCCCACAGTGACCGTAGTGCTGATGAAGCCGGGAGGCACGCGATACTCTTTTGTAACCAACTCATTACTTTGCTCACTTAGAGGAATAATCAGAACGGCATACGGTTCCACCTTCACCTTCAGACCCGCCTGGCCTGCGATGTAACGCAGTGCTTCGCCTAGTGGGACCTGGTTAAGAGTCAGTGTAATTCGAGCCTCAGCGGGATTAGGCGGGGCCAGCGAAGGTGTGGCTGGTGTGACCGCGGGAGCCGGCGCCGGGACGACAGCCGCGGGTGGGGGGGCGCTTTCGCCGGCCGGTAGAACCGTTGTGGGCAAAGGCGATGTCTCGCCCGCCGTCGTAGTGGCAGTGACAGGCGTGGGTTCATTCGACCGGCCCATTGAGTGTAACCGTAGAACAATATCTACCCCGCGATGCCCTTCCGGGCTGGGGTCATTTGCTGCTGCCTGCTGACGAATAAATTCGAGCGCTTCGCGAATGCTGGCATCACGAAACTCAATCCGCGGAATAACGATCGAATTGAGTTTGTTGTTAATCCGCGCCGTTCCCGTCGCCTCGCGTTGCAAGGCGTCAAACACAGGCCCGGCCGTCTGTCCATATTGCCTCACCGGCTGTTCCCAGCCGTGTTCTACCTGCCACATCGCGCGTCCGCGGGTCTCATTATAAGCCTCCTCACCGTAGCGGTATTTGGTGTTATCGATTCGTTCCTGGCCCCGTCGGGCTGCTGTGTTGTAAGGATCGAGCGCGAGTACTTGGTCGTAGCGTTTCATCGCCAAATCGTAGCGACCCGATTGGTAAAAACCTTCCGCTTCCGTAAGCAGGCGCTTCACTTCCTCCACTTTGGCGAGGAACTTCGGACCCATCGTTTTGTTGATGTAGCCGGGGTCATGCAAATGCGCGAGCAAGGTGGCCGCCTCCTTGCATCTCGGATTATAACGATCGCTTAGAATCTCGGTCAGAATAACCTCGGCCTCAGCATACCTCCCTTCGGCAATTCGTTGCTCCGCGAGCTTCACCCCACTTTCACAAAATCCATCTCTTGCCCGCTCGAAGGATTTCCCGGTAGCCGAAGAATCGTTCACGTAAGTCAGCGCCAGCCGGAAGTCTTCGTGTGCCTGTGCGAACTCCTTTCTTCGCAGTTCGGCCTGCGCCTTGGTGATCGCGTCCTCCCCGCGCGGAGCTCGAGCCTGGCGTCGGGCGGCTTCTCGCTCAGCGATGGTTTCCACAGTTTGCGCGCTTAACAAGGGCGCAAAGATGATCAATCCCAGCAAGGTGAGCCGGGAGAAAGCGGCGAAGTTTTTCATGGGCTGGCAGGTTAGGGGCCGAGCAGTCCGATTTCGATCGGCGCCTCGGGCTTTTCGCTGCTCGTGATCACCGCTTTGGTCGGCTGAACGTCGATCAGCTTATATTTGATGTCGCTCTCTGGGGGCAATGAAAATTCCTGATCTTTTTTAACGACGAACTCTCGTCGCCCTTTCCAGGTATAGACAAAGGTTGCAATCGATCCCGGCGAAATCGCGACTCGTTCTTTCACGAGGACGAGCCGCTCGTGTGTCTCGTTGTTTTCGAGCGTCAGCTCCGATACGTCGATATTCGTCCCATATTGATTACGCTCGAATTTCTCTACGAACTTGGCGACACGGAATGGCGTACCCGCAATATTATCGCCGACCTTTACAAATTGCGTTGGCTGTTTGAGGTCGATCGTGTTGATGCCAAACGTGTCTTCGGTCCGAGAGGCAAAAACGAGGTGGAACGGTTCTGTCGAAAACGACTTAAGCTTTAGCTTGGTGACATAATCTGGATGCGAATTTCTGTCCGTCGGATTGGTGTGTGCCTCCCATTCTTCGAGGTTAGTGAAACCATCGCCATCCGGATCTTGCTCCAGCACGTCACCATCGGCGATGGGCAGGCCGAATTGTTCGAACCATTCGTTCGGCACCGGGGGGTGCACTTCCGTCGTGTGCAGGGTCGCCGGCTGACCATCGGCACCGATAAAATGTTTTTCCGGCACGAAGAGTCCCGAACGTCCACTGAAAGTCCATTGCGGCGGTTGACGCAACTGTTGCATCGTGCCCTCTACCGCAGTCGCCTTCCCCGGGGGAGAAGCCGGTAGCTGGGCCGGGCGCGATCCCTGAGCCAAAAATTCCTCATTGAAGTGTGTCGCGCGCCCAAAAATCAAAATTGCGGACAAGAACAAGAGAGCAGTGGCAACAATGAGTGCCGCGCGCTCATAATTTTTTCGCACCCAATCCATCACGGCAAGAAATTCACCATTTCGACGCGCACCGACGCATCGAGATGTTCGTTTCCAACAATGAAGTTCAGCGCAGACATCGGCGACGGCGACGCTACTGGCGAGGCCGCCGTGCTGGGCGTAGCCCCTGGCGCTGGAGTTGACGCGTTCTCGGGCGCGATTTCTCGCGGCGGCCCCTTGTCTTTTTGGTTTTTGACGTGCAGGGAGCGGATAATGAAGAACTGCTCGCTGGCAGAACAAATTTCGTTGATGACTCTCCGAACTGCGACCGGCGAACCAGAGATCCCAAACTCAACCGTATTCCGTTCGAGTGGTTTGGAAACGCTCTGAGCTGGTGCGCCGCGTTGTGGGGCCGTAACTGGAGTCGCTGTTGCGCTTACTTCCCGAGGAACACGACGAAATGTCCTGATCGCGTCGACGCGCGCCTCAATAATAAGATTTAACAAGAGCTGAATCTGGGCGAGCTCCTGTCCAAATTTTGGCGCATCCGTACTGGATGGAAGTGCGGCAACAAATTCAGCGAATCCGAGATTAAAGCTCTCCGGCAATTTTACCCGGTGGATTCGAGCATTTGCATTGATGGCTGTGAGGGCCTCGCGCAAATGTATTTGGAACTCGTTCGGCGGCAGTGGCGTGACCGGGAGGACATGTTGGGTCAACTCCGTTTTTAGGTTGCCAAGTGAGACACGGTAATTCTCCAAGTGCTCCCTCATTTTTTGGACGTTAGCGCTGCTCGGATATGGATTGGATTCTTCCAGCTGGCGCAGGGTCGCCATGTCCGCGTTATACTCGTCCCTGGCCTGGTCAAAATTTCCTTTTGTCCACCAGAGCAGACCCACCGCAATAAGGAAAGCAGCGCCGATGGCAAGGGCGATACCACTCCAAAACGGATTATTGCGAACCCATTTCATTGTAGCAGCAAAGGTTGCTTTAAATCGAGACGCAGTTCATACGGGAATGCCCATTCGCTATTATTGGGCAGCGTCGGCTTCATCACGCGCGACTGATCGGCTGGGTCCAATTTAAAAAAGGGCGATCGGACCAGGCTGCGATAATAATCGACCACCACTTCCTGCTGCCTGGGGTTATTCAGATACAAACCGCGAACAAATAATCCCGTCACCGCTCCACTACCCGCCTGGCTTCTGGCCCGCGATATCTGGCCGGGTTGATCCGCATCGATCGGGATCTGGGCCGCATCCGGCGCGAACGGCTTTCCGTTTACCAGAGGAAACAATTCGGTGATCCAGAGGTCCTCTTTCGGCAGCCGGGCATTCAAATCCTCAAGCAATTGTGGCCAGAAGCTGCGGGAGCTAACAGCATCGAGCAGCGGTGTGGCGAGCTTGTCCAGATTCGCAGCATCTTTGCGAAGCGCGTCGAGCCGGGCTTGTGCACGACGAAGGGTATCGACCTTTCCATCAATGATGCGCTTGCCCAATTGCAACGCACTCGCGGCCCGCTCGAAGTACGCGCTCCATCCTAGCAGCATGAGAATAATGCATGCAGCCGCAGCCAACAGAAATGGCCGGCGCCGCTGTACGTTCTGCGCGCGAACCACACTCGGTGGCCGCAAATTGAGCTCCATGGGACAGCTGGCGATTGAGCGCAACGCCAGCCCGACTACTTCGCCAAGTAAATGCGCCGATTTCTCCAGGTCTTCTGCTCCAGGCGCTATCAACACCTTGCGCAATGGATTGAGGAATTCGACCGGTACTTGCAACTTCTCGGCCAGGAATTTGCGCAAGCCCGCTATGCTCGCACTCCCGCCGCAAAGGTAAACTCGTCCGGGAGCCTCGCCACCCTGTTGTGACCGGTAGTGGCTGATCGAACGCATTATCTCCGCTTGTAAGCGAATCAGAGTTCCGCCAATGATTTTTGCCATCCGCTCCTGCTCCGGATTGGCTCCTTCTTCCCCCCGACCGCCGACGCCGGCAAACCCAATCTCTTTTTTGCGCGCTTCAGCAGCGTTGAACGACTCGTTAAACTCCTTGGCCAGGGCAGAAGTGATTGAGGAACCCCCGATGGGGACACTGCGGGAAAAGATTTTTTCCTGCTCGGCGAAGACGAGATTGGTCGTCCGGGCGCCGATATCGACCAGGAGCGAACATCCTTCGCCACCATCGTAATTGTAGCGAAATGCGTTATAGAGCGCCATCGGTGCGGCATCGATGACGCCAGGGCGCAAACCTGCTGCTTCCACGGCGCTGTTCAAGGCTTCCAGCAAATCCGATTTAATTGCGACGAGGACAACCTCGAGCTGCTCATCCCCTCCACCGCCGACCAGTTGGTAATCCCAAACGACTTCGTCAATCGGGAACGGCACATTCTGTTGCGCTTCAAAGGCGATGATTCGCTCGATCTTCTCTTCCTCGACTGCGGGCAAACGGACAAAACGCGTGAACACGGATTGTCCTGGCACGGCGTAGTTCGCCCTCAGTTTTTTAATTCCCAGCTCGTCCAGCATCTGGCGGA
Organism: Chthoniobacterales bacterium; assembly: GCA_036498205.1. Taxonomy (GTDB): domain Bacteria; phylum Verrucomicrobiota; class Verrucomicrobiia; order Chthoniobacterales; family UBA10450; genus AV69. The sequence continues at coordinate 16,400 of DASXIC010000032.1, forward strand.
GCGCGGTCGTAATCTGGAGGTGACGAACAGGATCAGCCGGATTGTCAGCTACGACATCGCGCCGGCGGAAACCGTGTATCGCCAGACCTATGGCAGCCTGCCGGCGAAATTCAGCCATGGAGATCGTTTGCGATCCCAGGTTGACGGCAACTATCCGAGCGGGCGACGCCATTACATTAGCGTGGCGCTTTGATTTCTAGATAGCGGTCCCAATACAACGGCGCAAAGGGCGTCTCATTTTTATTGACCATGAGACCGCCGATCCGCGGCATTCCCAGGTACCATCCCGGCGGAGCAGGCGTTAGGCTGAGTTCGTCCCGCACCATCCCCTGCTGAACGATTTGCACCGCGACATTTTGCACCGCCGCGGTTGTTACTGGCCGGCCGAGCATCAGACGCTGCAAGGTTTTCGGCGTCACGTAAATGACCGAGCGATTTTCCCGGCCAGCTGGAATATTAGTGTGGTTCACTTCGCCGGTGAGCAGTTTCCCGTTGAACAAGACGAAGTATTTTATCGTCAGCTCGTCCGAAAATTCCGGGGTCGCGGCCAAAAGAACTTCAATTTCCAGCCAACGCTGGCGTTGATCGGCAACATACTGTTGCGCTCCCGTATAGGTGAACTGCGGCGACGAAATAAAATTCGTGGTGATTTTGAGAACTTGAAAGTCCCGGGCCTGTCCGAAGGCTGAAAGTTGAGCAAGCAAAACCGCCGCCGGGATAAGTGCGCGTTTCATCTATTTTCTTCGTTCACGAGTTCAAGATGCTCCTTGAAATACTCGATCGTCTTGCGGATTCCCTGCTCGAAATCGACTTTTGGTTCCCAACCGAGCACTTTCTTCGCTCGCGTAATGTCCGGCTGCCGCACTTTGGGGTCATCGACCGGCAATGGCTTGTATTCGATGGTGGAAGTCGTGCCGGTGATACGCCTGATTTCCTCTGCGAACTGCTGGATGGTCATTTCACGCGGGTTTCCGATGTTGACCGGCTCGTGAAAATTGCTCATGGCCAGCCGGAAAATCCCTTCGATCAAATCGCTGACATAACAAAAAGAACGAGTTTGTGTGCCGTCGCCGAAAATCGTTAGCGGCTTGCCCGTGAGCGCCTGACCGATGATTGCAGGCACCACACGCCCGTCGCGCAAACGCATCCGTGGCCCATAGGTATTGAATATACGCACTATTTTTGTATCGAGACTGTGGAAGCGGTGATAGGCCATCGTCATCGCTTCGGCGAAGCGTTTTGCCTCATCATAAACGCCGCGGGGACCGATCGGATTGACATTGCCCCAGTAATCCTCGGTCTGCGGATGCACGAGCGGGTCGCCATAGCACTCACTGGTGGAGGCAAGAATGAATGTCGCGCCTTTATGCTTGGCCAACCCCAGCGCGTTATGGGTGCCGAGCGCGCCTACCTTCAAGGTCGGGATCGGGAGCTCAAGGTAGTCGATTGGGCTGGCTGGTGAGGCAAAATGAAAGACAAAATCGATTTTTGATTCAGGCAGGAAAATGAAATGGGAAACGTTGTGCTGTATGAAATGATAATCTCGGTTGCCAGCCAGGTGCCCAATATTGGCCTGATTGCCTGTGATGAGGTTATCGATTGCGATCACCCGATGGCCTTCCGCCAATAGCCGATCGGTCAAATGAGAGCCAAGAAATCCCGCGCCGCCAGTCACAACTGAAACAGGCTTCAACGATGCGGGCATTGCGGACTGTCTTGTAAGTGTAACTGACCCGGTTTGCCAGTGATTTCCGGGGCGAAAGTACTCCGGGTTCCGCTGTGGACTCCGGGGAACGCAACAGATCTCGAATTGGGTTTGTACTGAGAGCTCGATTTGCGAAGCCCCTCGCCGGCTATGCGACGCGGAACCATCTCTCCTGTGCTAATTACCAGCGCCCGAAGCACCTAAAGGTTCGGCGACGATTCAGTCGTCAGTGCGGATAAATGCTCCAGGAACGGCATGAGAATCGCTTCCTTCTAGACGGACCCAACAATGAAATTACCCCGAACTAATTCTGTCGCACCGCCGCACGATGCCTGGCTTCAAGATTGTGGATTCCAATCCCGCCAAGACCCGGTTACCCGCGTTGTAGCGCCCGGAATCCTGAGCCAAAACGTCGAGAAACCATCGAAAACGCCGGCTGCGAACCTCATGCCTGTTGAGGATACAAGCCGAAACATTTTCCCTTTGAGAGAATTCGAGCCGGCTTCAGCTCCGGCGCCGAAAGCCATCCAGTCGCCGCAGATGGCGGACCATGTGGTTTCCGAGCTGCGCACATTGCGGAAGCTATCGGCCGGCGTTTTCTGCCCAGAAACGAGCCGCGATTGCATCCCCGAGGTTGTGATCTTTGGGTTGATTGCTCTGCTCGGGATGGCCTGGCCAATCCTATCCATGATCCACGTCATGGGTCGGCATTAAGCCCGCTCACCGCGCCAGGTAGTATTCTTACCAGAGGCGCTTGCCGGGCAGAACGGCTTTCGGTTTTCCTTCGCTATCGAAGAAGACGAGGCTCGCGCCCTTCTCCTCGTTAGTCGCAATTTCTGCCAGCGGCCGACCATTGCCATCAGCCACGACAATCGTACCCCCCTCGTCTTTTCCGACCAATAACGCGTTCGGCTTGCCGGTGGAATTCTGCGCGCTTACGATTCCGCCAAGCTCACTCGCCTTCATACCAGCGCGAGGCTTGCCGTCCGCCGACGCGACATAGATTTCGCCCCCGCCGTCGTTGGTCTCTCCAATCGATACAACGAGCTGCTGTTTCTTATTCCAAATCTCGAGCCGCGCACGGCCATCCTCGTCCACCTGAAAAACGCCCCGGGCCCGGGCCTCGGCATCATTCAAGTAAATGCAGGCAGATCCTTCCTCCGCTTTGATTACCATCGGGATCGTGTCAGACGTCTGCCGGATGGAAATCATTTCGGCCTCGAGCAGGAGAAAGGCCGGACGCGGTTGTTCCGGTAAATCCTCTTCCTGGCCAATTACTCGCAAGACGTGATCGAGGTCGCTGCGAAGCCGCGCGACCTCTTCTTTAAGCGCATTAAGTTCCTCTTCCATAATAGTGAAGTGCACGCCCAACGCGGAAGGCGTAATTTTCTTTCTTTCCCACGTTAAAGGAGAAATTCGGGATTTGAAATGCTGAGCATTGATTCTGACATATCATCGAAACATCATCTCTGTCCCCGCTTATCATTTGGAATAGAGCTGCAGAATCTCTTATCGTTGCAATCCGGGCTACTCAACTGTTTGCAGAAGTGAGATTGTTCTGCTTCGCTCAGAATCAACTCTAGATGCGAATCCTTTCTGGCATACAGCCGAGCGGTGTTCTCCATATCGGCAACTATTTCGGGATGATTCAGCGGGCAATCGCGCTTCAGAACGAGGGCGAAGCGTTCTACTTCATCGCCAATTACCATGCGCTTACCAGTGTCCGCAATCCGGATGAGCTGCGGGAGAACAGCCGGCGGGTCGCAGTCGATTTTCTGGCATGTGGTTTTGACCCTGATCGCGGCAGGCTGTTCCTGCAAAGCGATGTTCCGCAGGTCGCGGAATTGGAATGGATTTTATCCACCGTCGCGCCGATGGGCCTGCTCGAAAGGGCCCATTCGTATAAAGACAAACTCGCACGCGGAATGAGTGCCTCCGCGGGCTTGTTCACCTATCCCGTGCTAATGGCAGCGGACATTTTGATTTACGAGAGCGACATCGTGCCTGTCGGTAAAGACCAAAAGCAGCATATTGAGATCACGCGGGATCTGGCCGTGAAGATGAACGAAACCTACGGTGAGCTCTTTAAATTGCCGGAGGCGCGAATTCGGGCGGAAACGGAAACAGTCCCTGGGATTGACGGTCAGAAAATGAGCAAGAGCTACGGAAATACCATCGATATTTTTGGCGACGAAAAGGAAACGCGAAAACGTGTCATGAGTATCGTGACTGATTCGACTCCGATGGAAGCGCCGAAAAATCCGGATACCTCCACCATTTTTCAGCTCTTCTCTCTTTTCGGATCGGAGCGCGAGATCGCCGAGATGCGCGATCGATTTCGCAAAGGCGGGACCGGCTACGGCGAATTTAAGAAGCAACTTTTTGAAAAACTCTGGGAATACTTTGCCCCGATGCGCAAACGTCGCGAAGGACTTCTGGCCGACAAATTATACGTCGACAACGTCCTCATTCGCGGCGCTCGCCGCGCCAATGAAGTCGCCGAGGATGTCATGACCCGAGTACGCGGCGCTGTGGGATTGGAATAATCCTTTACCGGAAAGACGCGAAACTATCTCCGGCTCAGTAAAGATCAGGACGGCTCTTCGCGCCCGATCTCCGGCAGATAAAATCTCCAAATATTAGCGGGTGCTGACAGCCGGACCTTTTAACTCAGCGAAAATCAAACGGCCGCTGGCGGTTTGGAGCGCGCTTGAAACAATGATCTTCGCCGTTGTCCCCAGGTGGGCCCGGGCATGATTGACGACAATCATTGTGCCGTCAGGTAAATAACCGACTGCCTGATGTGCGTCCCGGCCTTCTTTGACGAGCTGCAATTCCAATTCGTCGCCCGTCGCAAGAGTCGGCCGCAGAGCACGCGTAAGCTCGTTCAGGTTCAACGCCGGCACCTGCTGCAAGCGAGCGACCTGGGAAAGCGCACTATCATTTGTCAGCAGGCGCGCCTGCAGAAGTTTTGCCGTGCGCACCAGGCGCTCGTCGACCGCACCTTCTCCGGCTTCGCTCTCATGAATGGTCAACTCTATTTCGCGTGAATTTTGCAACTCGTTCAAAACACTTAGTCCGCGTCGGCCACGGTCACGCTTCAGCGGTTCGCGGGAATCGGCCAAAGCTTGCAGCTCGCTCAAGACGAATCGAGGTACAATCAGGGAGCGACTGAGAAAGCCGGTCGCGCAAAGCTGTGCGATGCGGCCGTCGATGATCACACTGCTGTCGAGCACAAGCGACTCACGCTCCATCGTTTCGCGGGTGAAGCGCACATAGGGAATTACGAGCGAGAATTCATCGCGATTGCTGCGCATGGCCAGCATCATGCCGAGATACGCGAAGGTAGAATAAACGATCAGACGTACCGTCCATTGCGTCGTTTCCGGTTGAAACCGCAGCACCTCGGACGCGGCAAGTAAATGGGCAAAAATCAGACCGAGGAGAAGTCCAAAGGTTGCGGAAGAGAACGCGCGCAGCGAAATCCCCTTAAGTAATCGGTCAACGAGGACGATGATGAGTCCGGCAAGGAGGCCGACGAGCAAGCCTGGCATTGTTCGTCCCTGGAGTTCGCCGGAAATGAGCGAGCCAATCGCGCCGCAAAACGTTACGAAAAGGACACGCAACAGGTTGAGAGTGAAAAGTGGCGTCATCGTTCAGGCGATCGGCGCGCCGCTGGTGGCCGCGGTGGCGCCGGTTCTGTTCGAGCGGCAGAATCGCGATAGAACAAAACACCGTGCGCGCGCAGATTTGCGACAAGCGCGCGGAGATCGCGCGCCAGTTCCGAGTCACTGATCAGGGCCGCGAGCAAACCGTTTCCTTTGGTCGCGTCGCGAAGCAACTGCGTTGCGCTCGCAAACGTCTTGCGCGCTTCGGCAATTGTTCCCTGCAATTCGTCAGCGTCTTTCTTGGCCGAGCCCATCGTCGCGTCCGCCTTGTCGATCACGCCATCGAGTTTTTTTGACGATTGTGAGAGAGTAGTGGTTGTTTCGTTCAAATGATCGACACTGGACCGTAAGTTTTGCATCGTCTCAGGAGAAAGCGCCTCCGTATTTAATCGGGTAAACGTGCCATTGATGTTTTGGACGGTGCCGCGCAAGTCTTGAATGAGCAGATTCCCTTCGCGGGTAAGATCGTCGATGCCGGTTTCACGCGCCCCTTCCACGGTGGTGTTTTTAGGCAAATATTCTTTGGCCGGGCCCTGCGGCATTGTGACATTGACAAAACGATCCCCCAGAAGTCCCGAGCTCCCGACGGTAAATTTACTGCCCGCCGGAATCCTGACGTAATCGTAGATTTTCAACGCCACCGCCACTCCCTCGCCTTCATGCAGCAGACGTGGGCCGGTCGCGACCTTGCCTATTTTCGCACCGCTGAACAAAACATCTGAACCTTTGAGTAATCCGCTCGCATCTTTGAAACGAACCGTGACCGCATAATAGGTTTTGAAGCCTTCCCCGAGGCGGCCAAATTGCACCACGAACCCAGCAATTGCTGCCAGACCAATGAAGACAAAAATGCCGACCTTTAATTCCAGTGTGCGATCCCGCTCCATGCTGAACTGTCCTCGCTTACTCTAGTGTGATTAAGGCAATCAAAAATCAATTTTAGCGATCGGTCGATTCGGAACGCCCTTGTAAGAAATCCTGGATGATGGCGTCGTCACAGCGCGCGAGTTCTTCCGGCGTTCCATAAAAATAAATTCGGCCTTCGTGCAAATAAGCAATGTGATCTGCAACATGGGCGGCGCTTTTCATATCATGCGTGACCACGATACTCGTGATGCCCAGGCGATGTTGCAGCCGGCGAATGAGCCGATTGATGCTGTCGGAGACCACTGGATCCAGCCCGGACGTGGGTTCATCATAAAGGACACAGGAAGGCTGGCGAATGATTGCCCGGGCCAAACCGACCCGTTTACGCATTCCGCCGGATAAGTTCTCCGGCATTTTGGCATTCTCGCCTTCCAGTTCGACCACCTCAAGTACTTCATTCACCCGAGACCGGATTGCGTTCGGATCGCGCATCCCGGCCTCCATTAACGGAAATGCGATATTGCCCTCGACCGTCATAGAATCGAATAACGCTCCGCTCTGAAATAAAATACCGACCGTCTCGCGAATCCCGCCTAGCTGCCGCTCGTTCATTCCGATGATATTTTCGCCCGCGATCCAGATCCCACCGGCATCGGGCTTCATTAATCCGATGATGTTTTTGAGCAGAACAGATTTGCCCCCGCCACTGCGGCCAATGATGACGAGTGTCTCGCCGCGACCAACCTCAAGGTCCACGCCACGCAAAATTTTCTGCTCCCCGAGTCGCTTTTCTAAAGCGCGCACGGAAATCATCGCCCCATTTGCTCCCGATGATGAGGGGATTTGCCCTGCAGCCTGGGCCGCTCTTGGTCCAGCTGCCGCCGTCGCTGGCGGCAGGGTATTATTGCGTTTCATGAAATTAAGTCCGGTCAATCATTACTCTATCGCCGGTAACGATGGCTCTTAGTCGGTCTCATCATTGATAACCAGCGGGGTAGACAATGTTGAGCGCCATGGTGAGAAAAAAATTTGAGATCAAAACGGCAAGTGAGGAGATCACCACTGCTTCGGTGGTCGCCCGCCCGACACCGACCGCGCCCTCGCGTGTCGTCAGCCCTTTGTGACAGCAGATGAAGACAATGAGCAGGCCAAAGCAAAACGCTTTTGTCATCCCCATGATCAAATCACGCATCAGCGTCCATCGAACCATGTTGGCGATGTAATAAGTTCCATTCACATCAAGCGCGAAAATCGCGACGAAACAACTCGCAATGATTCCAAAACCGATGCATTCAGCGGTGAGAAGCGGCATCGAAACCAGCATGGCTAGGACACGCGGAACCACCAGATAATCGACAGGGTAAACTGCAAGCGCGCGCAAGGCGTCGATTTGTTCCGTCACCTTCATCGTCCCGATCTCGGCGGACATTGCGGCGCCGACACGGCCGCTCACCATCAACCCGGTTAGAACCGGTCCCAGCTCCCGCGCGATGGCCACGGAAACGACCGCTCCCACAGCGGATCCCATCCCGATTTTGTTGAACTGAAAATAGGTTTGAGCCGCAAAAACGGCGCCGGTGAATGCGCCGGTGAGAATGACGACCACTTGAGAATGGAGCCCGATATCGACCATTTGCCGCAGAAATAATCGCCAGCGCAGCCGATGGGTAAATGTGGAGCGAACGGTATCGGCTGCGAGCAGCAGCAACTCGCCCAAATATCGAACGAAGGCCACAAAAGGGGCACCAAGAGTTATGAAAAAGCGCGCGATCATGCCGTGGTAAGCTCGAATATCAGGTGCAAACCGTCAGCCTGCGCGAATTGGCGCTTTCATCGGCACCAAACCTACGGAGCGAGGAGAGCACCGAAAGTGAAAATGCAGCGTTGCGTTGCCCGCGCGACTGGTTAGACATTCTGCGGTGACCCGTTGTTTTTCCTCAATTGGCTTTGTTCTTGTCCTCGCGCTGCTGGCAGGCTGTGAAACAACGCCAGCCGGCATTCAGGCGGCCAAAGTGACCATGGCGCAAAAATATGCCGCGGAACTTCCGGGCGATTATTTTATCGGGCGTCGCTATTACAAACCTGATTTCAAATTTTGGGGGTACGTGCGGCGGCCGGGCCAGCCCTGGAGCGAATCGCAGCTGGTGATGTTGAATGAAAAACAGAAACTAGCGCCGGATCGGGAACGGCTCGATTTCGGCAGCGACAATAACTATGAATACAAGCTCTACGGCTACTTCAGTGGCGACAAGGTTTATGAGCCCGCCAGCAACACCGTCTATCCGGAATTTGTTCTGAAACGCTACGAACTGATCTCGATTAATCCGCCACCAATTTTCTCGAGCCAATTTTCCAGTCGCGCCCAGGCTGCGACCAGTCGTTACCTGATTGAAAAGCCTCAACTCTGACAGGAAGCGGCCGGATTCGTTGGTCGGCGAATTCCTGCGTTTTCTTAGTGTTGAACGCAACGCCTCCCAGCGTACCGTCCGCGCCTACGAGGACGCGTTGGCCACCATTCGCGAACACGTCGCTGAGAAACCGTGGCCGAAATGCACGGCCGATGATTTTCGCGATTACCTTTTTCGTTTAATGAGGGCGAATGCGGCGCGCAGTTATATTCGTTTACAGTTTTCGGCGTTGCGTTCCTTCTACAAGTTCCTGCGGGCGCGAAAAAACCTGCACCAAGATCCGAGCGGGGAAATCCAGTTGCCAAAGCTGGAGAAGAAACTGCCCATCGTGCTGACGAAGTCACAAATCGACGAGCTCCTGGCCGCCCCGATGAAGGTGGAGTTGGAAAGACAAGCGCCCAGGTGGATGCGCGAAAGGGACGTTGCGATGCTGGAGCTTTTTTACAGCAGTGGTCTGAGATTGAGTGAGCTGACCGCTCTCGACGTCGGCCATGTTGACCTCTACACCGAATCGGTGCGCGTCTTTGGCAAGGGCAAAAAGGAACGCGTTTCTCCGATCGGTGCACCGGCCTTGGAGGCGATTCAGAGATATCGCGCCGCCGCGAAAGTCCACAGCGGGGCTTTGTTCATTAACAAATCGCGAAAGCGAATTTCACCGCGTTCGGTCTGGCTGACTTTACGGCGTTATTTACGTCACACTTCCATTCCCGTCACGATCAGTCCGCATAAATTGCGACACAGTTTCGCTACCCACCTGCTTGATCGCGGGGCAGATTTACGAAGCGTTCAGGCCCTGCTCGGCCACGCCAGCCTCTCGACCACGCAAATCTATACGCACGTGACGGTGGAACGCTTGAAGAAAGCCTACAACGAGTCGCATCCGCGCGCCTGACCGTCGTCACCCCGAGCCGCGCACAGAGTGCGTGTCCGGCGTTTTAACGCGAAAACTTCCAATAGCGCCGAGCGATCGCGCGGTCCCTCGCGTTCGCTCGGGATGACGCATCACGCGAATCTTCGTAAACTTGTCATCCGCTGAGGACGGCGGACGCTGCAATGAGTCCGTTGTAGTGGGCTGTTTCCAGCGCATTGAAACATCGTTATATCAGTTAACTTGGACTGGCGGCCTCACTCCCGGCCGCCGCCGCCACGCTGAAAACGAGTTTGCCGTTGGCTGCGCCGACGTGCACCACATCGCCCACTTTTACATTGCCCCGCAACAATTCTTCCGCAAAGGGATCTTCGAGATAACGCTCGACGGCACGGCGCATCGGACGGGCACCATATTGGGGATCGTATCCCTTTTCGATGAGGAACTCCTTGGCCGACTGATCCAGTTCGATGTGAACGTCCTTGGCTTTGACGCGTCGCAAAACTTTCGCCACTTCCAATTCTACGATCTGCATCAGGTCTTCCTTGGTCAACTGATGGAAAACGATGATATCGTCGAGCCGATTGATAAACTCCGGCTTAAAGACTTTTTTCGCTTCCTCCAGCAGCCGATCGCGCATCGCTTCAAACTCGTGCTCGCCTAGCGGTTTAGTGGCGGCAAATCCCATTGTCGTCTGACGCCGCAAAATTTCGGCGCCGACGTTCGAAGTCATGATGATGATTGTGTTGCGAAAATCGATTTTCCTTCCCAACGAATCGGTGATCTTCCCGTCTTCCAGGATCTGGAGGAGCAAGTGCATCACGTCCGGATGCGCTTTTTCGATTTCGTCAAACAAAACCACTGCGTAGGGGCGACGCCGCACCGCTTCGGAAAGCTGGCCGCCTTCTTCATAGCCGACATATCCCGGAGGTGAGCCGATCAGGCGCGAGGCGGTGAATTTTTCCATGTATTCCGACATGTCGATCTGAATCAAGGCGTCCCGATCGCCGAACATGAATTCCGCCAAAGTCTGGGCGAGGAACGTCTTGCCGACGCCGGTCGGGCCCAGAAAAATAAAGGAGCCGATCGGACGGCGCGGATCTTTTAGATCGGCCCGAGAACGGCGCAAAGCCTTGGAAATCGCGACCACCGCCTCATCCTGTCCAACCACCTTGCCTCTGAGTTCGGTTTCCATCTGAAGGAGCTTTTCCGTCTCTTTCTGCTCCATCCGCTGCAGTGGCACGCCAGTGACCTTGGAAACAATGGACATCATATCGTCCGCCGTCACGACCACTTCCTTTTCTTCGCGTTCTTCCCGCCACTGCGTCAAAATTGCGTCCAGTTTTTCCTTGGCCTGCTTTTCTTTGTCGCGCAATCCGGCCGCCTTTTCGAAATCCTGCGCCTTGATTGCGGCTTCCTTTTCACCGCGAATGATCTCGATCTCTTTCTCGATTTCCTTCACATCGGGCGGCCTGGTCATGGCGTTGATGCGCGCGCGAGATCCAGCCTCATCCATGACATCGATCGCTTTATCGGGCAAAAATCTGCCGGTGATGTAACGCTCGGAGAGTTTCACAGCGATTTCGAGCGCTTCATCAGTCAGTTTCGCCTTATGATGCGCTTCGTACTTGGGCCGCAGACCTTTCAAAATTTGGATCGCTTCTTCCACCGTTGGTGCATCGACTTTCACCGTCTGGAAACGGCGCTCGAGTGCGGCATCCTTCTCGATGTACTTGCGATATTCATTCAACGTCGTGGCGCCCACGCATTGTAATTCGCCCCGGCTTAATGCTGGTTTAATGATATTGCTCGCATCCATCGCGCCTTCGGCCGAGCCCGCGCCCACGATCGTGTGCAGCTCGTCGATAAAGAGAATGACGTTCTTACTTCGGCGGATCTCGTCCATTACCGCCTTGATCCGCTCTTCAAACTGACCGCGATATTTCGTCCCCGCGACCATGAGCGCGAGATCGAGGGTGATGACTTTCTTGTCGCGCAACAATTCCGGCACGTTGCCGTTAGCAATTTCCTGGGCTAGCCCTTCAACGATGGCTGTCTTCCCAACTCCGGCCTCGCCCAGCAGCACCGGATTGTTTTTCGTTCGCCGGCAGAGAACTTGAATGACGCGTTCTATTTCGTTCTTCCGGCCAATAACCGGATCGAGCTCGGCTTTCTTGGCCAAATCGGTCAGGTCCCGGCCAAAGGCGCGAAGCGCCGGGGTTTTGACGTCTTTTTTCCCGGTGGCGGTGCCTTGTTCCGCCTCCTGCTCCCCCTCTGGTGGAGTGAAATTAGGATCGAGTTCTTTCAGGATCTCATTGCGGGTCCGCTCAATATCAATCTCCAGACTTTTCAGGACTCGCGCCGCCACCCCTTCGCCTTCACGAAGAAGTCCGAGCAAAATATGCTCCGTGCCGACGTAGGAATGATTCAGCGCCTTCGCTTCCTTTCCCGCAAGCGCCAGCACTTTTTTCACGCGCGGGGTGTACGGAATGTTGCCCACCATTTTCGTCTCCGGACCGGAGCCGACCTGCTTTTCGACTTCCATGCGGACGGTCTCGAGATCGAGGCCCATCTTTTGCAACACGTTCACTGCAACTCCCTGGCCGAGCTTTATCAGGCCAAGCAAAAGATGCTCGGTCCCCACATAATTGTGATTAAATCGATCGGCTTCCTTGCGAGCAAGCTGCAGCACCTGCTGGGCGCGCGGGGTGAAATTATTCATGCTTGGCAGGCTCGGAATTTCCAGGGGTCGCCGGCTCCCGCGCCACTTTACTAATATCAGGTTTAGGAAACGTTTTCAAACGGTCGCGGATAATTTGCGCGCGCAAATGATCGCGTTCCTCCGCATTTAATTTTTGCTGAGTGCCTTTTTGCAGATGAGCCGGTTGCGTTTCGATAAATAACTCGTCGATGGGCAGCCGTTTCTCTTCCGGAAACGCACCCAGGTCGATCCCCAGTTTCACAATTGACAACAAATTCAGAGCCTCCTTTGAGGTCATGGCGTGAGCGTAGGTGAGCAATCCGTATGCGCGGCCAATCTGATCCGAAAGTGTGCTCGGTTTGCGTTGGATCAAGACTTGCCGAGCGTCGTGTTCTTTTTCAATGATGGTTTCAATCACTTTGCTTAAGCGGGCGATGATTTCGTCCTCTTTCTCACCAAGAGTGGTCTGGTTGGAAATCTGGAACAGATTTCCCATCGCTTCTGTACCCTCGCCGTATAAGCCGCGCACAGCCAGTCCAATCTTGTTGACCGCCTGAATGACCTGGTTGATCAACTCACTCAGCACCAACCCAGGCAGATGCAACATCGCTGATGCCCGCATTCCCGTGCCGACATTGGTCGGACAAGCGGTCAGGTAACCCAACCTGCTGTCGTAGGCGATATCGAGCTTGCTCTCCAGCGCGCTGTCCACTTTATCAACAAGCTTGAACGCCTGCCGCAATTGCAGACCGGAACGGATTGACTGCATTCGCAGATGATCTTCCTCGTTCACCATGATGCTGAGGGTCTGCTTGCGGTTCATCACCACCGCACTGCCAATGCTCTTGGCAGCATGCTCGCGGCTGATGAGATGCCGCTCGACCAGGACTTGTTTCTCAACCGCGGAAAGATCCTGCAGGACTTCGGAAAAAGATTCCTGCATCTCCGGCAATTCTTCCACGCGTGGTTTGATCAATTCGAGAATGGCGAGCCGTTCCGCCTTTTTGGCCCAGCCTGGAAAAGCCCGGTTCCGCAAATTTCGCGCCAGCCGCACCCGGCTGCTGACGACGATCTGGTGGTGGGGTCCTTCCCCACGCAACCACTCGCCCGTGCTCGCTATGACGTTGTGAAATTTCATGAAGGATTCGTCAGCTGCATCTCCAGCTGTTTGATTTCGTCCCGCAGCGAGGCCGCCGTTTCGTAATTCTCTTCCTCGACCGCTTTGCGTAAATTTTCCGTTAGGGTCTTCATCCGGTCGCTCAAGGCGAGTGTGCGTTGGGCACGGGTGGGAAGTTTGCCAACGTGTTCCGTTCCCTTGTGCATTGCCTTTAAAAGCGAGCCAAGCCCTTCCGAGAAGGCGGTGTAACAAGTGCTGCAACCGAGGCGGCCAGTTTTCTTAAAGTCCGCCTGCGTGAATCCGCAGACAGGACAGCGCGTGGTCGAACCGCCTTTTTCAATCTCTTCCGCCGCCCCAATCCCGAGAAGCAGATCGGCGAGGGCAAAGCCCGTCGGGTCCTGGACCCCCTTCTCTTTTGAGCAAGGCTCGCAGAGATTCACCTTCTGCATCTTGCCGTCCAAAATCTGGGTCAAGAAAACCGTCGCGTCATTGCACTTACAAACGTCGCACAACATCTCGATTGTTAGACCACGGCTAAGGTTAAAAATTCAAAACCCTTCGTTTACTTAGCATCTCGCGCGCCGCCTGGCCTTAATCGGTGCTTATGCAAATATCGGCGTTCCTGTTTCGCGCGTCAGTTCCCGGAATCTCGCGATCATGCGGGCGCTAATCGGCCCCGGTTTTCCAGTCCCAATCACTCGCCCGTCGGCTTTGATCACCGGAATAATTTCCGCGGCCGTGCCCGTCAGGAAACATTCATCGGCGATAAAGATGTCATGGCGGGTAATATCGGTCTCAGAAAGCTTTAGGCCCAATTCGGCAGCAATACCAAAAACGACTGACCGGGTGATCCCACGCAAGGCGCCCGCATAAATCGGCGGCGTAAAAATTTCGCCATGCTTGATCACGAAAACGTTGTCCGCTGTACATTCGGCAACGTTACCTTCGTCATTCAACATTAGCGCTTCGTCCGCACCTGCCAGGTTGGCCTCGATTCTGGCCATCACATTATTGAGATAGTTCAACGACTTAACCGCCGGATTGAGCGAGGCAGGATTGGTTCGCCTCGTCGCGCACGTAACCACCGTCAGTCCGGTCCGATAAGCTTTCTCCGGGTAGAGCGCGACGGTTGCGGCGATGATGATGACACTGGCTCGTTTGCACTGTTCCGGGTTCAACCCGAGATTACCGACTCCACGGGTAACGATGAGCCGAATATAGCCGTCGCGGAGATCGTTCTGGCGAATAGTTTCAAGCACTGCCTCATTCATCTCACTGCGAGAGATTGGAATATCGAGGCAGATTGAACGGGCCGAGTCCCACAAGCGCTCCAAATGTTCTTCGAATTTGAAAACTCGGCCGTTGTAGAAGCGAATGCCTTCAAAAATGCCGTCTCCGTAAAGCAATCCGTGATCGAAGACGGAAATCTTGGCTTCCGCTTCCGAAAAGAATTCGCCATCGATATAAATTGTCAGCGACCGCGGCGTGGTTCTCGTGGCCTGCGATTCGTTCGCAGGTTTAACCCCCCCCGATTTTCTTTCACTCGGGTTGTCTTCTACTAATGTCGCGCCGCTATCGCTATTTCCAGTTTTTGTAAGCACAAAAAAATTTCCGCTGTTCAGCAAGCAATTCAAGCGGCATTTCGACGGTAGCCCAAGACCAGATCGAGGCTGGGATCGTCCCGGTATCGAACCGATCAACTGGGCCTCTCAAAATAGTCATTGTAACTGCCCATCAACGATTCGAAGTTGCCGATCTCCGCGCGTCGCGAGCCGCGCGTCATGCGTGACGACGAGCAGCGTTTTCTGTCGCTCGCGTGCCAACGCTAACAATAGGTCCATGATGGCGTCACCTGTCTTTGAATCGAGATTTCCGGTTGGCTCGTCGGCAAAGATAATTTCAGGATCGCTCACCATGGCTCGCGCAATTGCTACACGCTGCTGTTCGCCACCGGAAAGTTCAGCCGGCAAATGCTGCAGACGTTCCCCCAACCCAACCGCTTCCAAACTCTGTTCTGCAGCCGACTTCTTCACCCGGCCGCCGATCATTCTCGGCAAGGCCACATTTTCCAGGGCCGTCAGTTCCGGCAGCAAGAAATATCCCTGGAATACAAAACCCATCTCGCTGTTCCGTATCCGTGCCTGCTCCCGCGAACTTCCGCTGTAAAGACGCCGTCCGCTGAACTCTACCGTTCCCTCCTCCGGGCGCTCCAGTCCACCGAGGGTATAGAGTAATGTCGTCTTTCCAGCACCGGAGGCGCCGACGAGAAACACGACTTCCCCGCGACGGACTTCCATCGAAACACCTCGCAACACCTCAATCCGACGGGGCCCGATGCGAAAAGAACGCCTCAGATTCCGCGCGATCAATTGCGCATTTCCTTCCGGCATGGGAACGAGCCTACCTCGCCCGCGCCGTGGCAGCAATGCGAGCTAACCGGTGGTCTCCCATTTAGTAGATGAAACCAAGGGAAACCAAAGTCGGCCGATCAATCGCACCGCTGGTGTACAAGCCGTTATCGTTTTGATAGTTTGCGATCGCGTCCTGTGTTGTGGGCCCGAGCACGCCATCCACTTCGTAAGGAAAATAGCCAAGCTCCTGCAGTGCGCTCTGCACGTTGGCGATTACCTGGTCCGGTGGCAACCCGTCGTAGCCATAGATGGGACCGTTGTAAGCGTAATTCGAATAATAGGGATCGTAGCCCCACGCTGGATACCACCAGCCGGCATCCCAGGCCCAGAAACCGCCACCGATCAGAATGATCGTATTGCAGCGACGATGCCACCAGTCACGATCATGTCGATCCCGCCCGAAATCGTGACAACGCCGCCACGCATCCGAAAAACTTACCGTGTTAGCGTTATCAAAGGGCACGACCCGATTTCCGCCACGGTTTCGCCAGTTATTAGCTATGGCCGTATTGTTATTTGAATCTCGATTTCCGCGGCCGTTGCTCCCCCTGTTTGGTTCAGTCGAATTGTCTTGCTTGTCCTGGTTTCGTCTACCGGCTGGGTTCTGAAGCGTTACGCTCGTATCTCCGTGTAGTTGCTCGAAATGGCGCCAGCTGCGCCGCGGGATTCCATTGTTGTTTTGGCCCGGCAAAAACCGATTGTCGACCTGTGGTAAGCGCCCATTGGCGCTTCCATAAACCATTCGTCCTCCCTCGAGGCGCACGCTACCCGCATAGGGCCGCACGTTCGGTAGATTCGAATAACCGTTTCGCGGAAGCTGATTGACATAGCGAGGCGCAGCTCCACCGCCTTGTGGCCGACCGCTATTTTGCGCTATTGATGGTGGCGGCGGAGCATCGCTGTTTTGC
>DASXIC010000033.1:0-10808 GCA_036498205.1 Chthoniobacterales bacterium
AAACTCGGTTTTTGAACGGCTCGCGCAAAAACACCGAGAGTTGGAACGCCGAACGACACCAGAGTTCAAGTTCACTAAAGCCGCCGAAGACGCACCTGGGCAGGCCCGGTTGGCGAAGCAGTAACCAAAGCTCTCGAACAACGAACTCAACCTTACCATGGTTACTATTTCAAGTTCTAAAGGGAAAGGGTCCGGCGGCGCCTTTGGGCCAGATGGATTTCGTGGTCAATGGTGCCATGATTGGCGGCTTCGGCCTCGTGGCAGCGCCCGCTCAGTATCGCATCACTGGCGTGCAGACGTTTCTCGTGGGATACGACGGGGCGGTTTACCAAAAAGACTTGGGCCCGAATACGCTCAAGGTTTTCCAGAGCATGGATCGCTTTAATCCGGATAAGACCTGGCACGCTCTTGATGATCACTGCGAGCAATAGCAGCTGTGAGAAACGTGATCTAGCGGAGTAGTCAGATTCTTGGTTTTGTTTGCTTTTTGGCTGGAATCGCGCGACGGCAAGAGTCGGGGAACAAATGAGACTGAGCATTGTCTCTGTCATGGTAGTTCTGTTGTTGAATGTCGCGTTGCTCTGCGCGCAAAATCAGCCGGAGATAGCGGAGGGCAAGTTCGCACCTACCGTTTACAACCAAACGGCGGCACCGAGTTCACCACCGAAAGGAATGGTCTGGATTCCCGGCGGTGAATTCTCGATGGGCGCCGGCGTAGATGGCGCCGGCAGTTGCGAAATGCCAATGGCCTCAAACGATGCCGGTCCGGTTCATCGCGTTTGGGTGGATGGCTTCTGGATGGACGCGACTGCCGTTACGAACGAACAGTTCGAACAATTCGTTAACGCCACAGGTTATGTGACGATCGCGGAGCGCACGCCAACTAAAGACGAATTCCCTGACGCGCCCGCAGAAAATCTCGTTGCCGGTGGCGTCGTTTTCGCGTCCACCGATCACGAGGTTCCGCTAACCGATCATTATCAATGGTGGAGCTACGTCAGAGGCGCGAACTGGCGACATCCACTCGGACCACAGAGTGACATTAAAGGAAAAGAAAAATACCCGGTCGTTCAGATCGCTTACCCTGATGCGGAAGCTTACGCAAAATGGGCTGGTAAACGTTTGCCGACGGAAGCCGAGTTCGAATTTGCGGCTCGAGGCGGTCTGACCGGAAAAAAATACGCGTGGGGCGATGACTTCCGGCCCAACGGGAAATGGATGGCGAATACCTGGCAGGGAAAGTTTCCGGTCAAGGACACCGGTGAGGATGGTTACGCTGGCATCGCCCCGGTGAAAAGTTTTCCGCCGAACGGTTACGGCCTGTACGATATGGCCGGTAACGTTTGGGAATGGTGTCGTGATTGGTATCGGCCTGATTATTACAAGGCATTGGAAGAGAAAAGCGGAGTCGCGGTTAATCCGCAGGGTCCTGATTCGCCGTTTGATCCGGCAGAGCCTAACGAAAAAAAGCGCGTGCAGCGCGGCGGTTCATTTCTTTGCAACGATCAGTACTGCTCACGTTACATTGTCGGGACGCGCGGGAAGGGTGAAGTTAACACCGGCACCAACCATCTTGGTTTTCGTTGCGTGAAGGACCCTGCCAGGGCGGCAGCGGCGCGCTAGGTCCACGCCATGCTGAGTCGATAGAGGAAATATTGTTTCGCGGGCCACCGAGCGCCAATACGGTGACGCGGCCAGCGTAGACCGCTGGAGTAGATTGAGCTAGGGTCCGCGCCTGTGCTGAGCGCTGGAATTGTTGGGTTGCCGAACGTCGGTAAGTCGACCCTCTTTAACGCTGTCACCCGCACCCATAAGGCGCAGGCGGCAAATTATCCTTTCTGCACGATCGATCCAAATCTCGGCGTCGTTACTGTGCCCGATAGCCGATTGGATGTTCTCGCGAAGTTGTCACAATCGAAAAAAATTGTGCCGGCGGCGATCGAGTTCGTCGATATTGCCGGGCTCGTTAAGGGCGCGAGCTCGGGAGAAGGACTGGGTAATCAATTCCTCAGTCACATTCGGGAAGTAGACGCGATCGTGCAGGTGGTGCGCTGTTTTGAGAACGCCGATATTCATCATGTCAGCGGGCAGATCGATCCGATTCGAGATATTGAAGTAATCAATACGGAGTTGCTCCTGGCCGATATCGCGGCTTTGGAAAAACGGCAATATCGATTGCAAAAGGAGGTGCGCGCAGGCTCGAAAACGGCAAAGGCCGAAAGTGCAGTGCTGGACAAGCTGTTGCCACACCTCAACGCCGGTAAACCGGCCACGACACTCAGCTTAAGCGACGAGGAGAAATCGATCTCGCGCGATTTCTTTCTGCTCACCTCCAAGGCGACCTTGTTCGCCTGCAATGTGGCTGAGGCTGATCTGGCCAAATTATCCCGTGGGGAGCAAACGCCGGCGCGGCCGCACGTAAACGCGGTGCAGGAATACGCCAGGAATCATTTCGCTACCGAAGCCGTTGTCATCAGCGCTCAGATTGAAAGCGAGTTAGTCGATTTGAGCGAAAGCGAAACCGCAGAATATCTGCGCGACCTCGGGTTGAGTGAAAGTGGGGTCGGCGCTCTTATCCGGGCCGTCTATCATCTGCTCGGACTTCGCACCTATTTAACTACTGGAGAAAAAGAATCCCGCGCCTGGACAATTCATGCCGGAGACAAGGCCCCGCAGGCCGCGGGCGTCATTCATACCGACTTCGAGCGCGGCTTTATCGCGGCCGAAGTAGTCCACTACGATGATCTCGTCACCCTTGGTTCCTTTGCCAAAGCTCGCGAAGCTGGGAAGCTGCGGATCGAAGGCAAAGATTACGTCGTTAAAGATGGCGACGTGGTGGAATTTCGCTTCAACGTTTAAAGGCTATCCGGCGAATAGAGGATCCGGCCGCATTGCTCACAGCTGACTATTTCGCTGCCGCTTTTTGCCCGCACTGCCGTTTGCGTCGTCACCTTCATGTGACAGCCGGTGCAGACGCCATGCTCGACTGCAACTACAGCCGCATCGCCTTTGCTGGCGAATAGTCGTTCGTAGCGATCCAGCACGTCCTCATCGATACCCCCGGCGAGTTGTCCACGCTCTTTGATTAACTCTTCCAGGCGCGATTGAAGAGTTTTCGTCTTCTGCTCCAAATCAGCCAGCTGCCGATTAATTGATTCCCGCGCTGCCGTCGCCGTTTTTTCCGCACTCGAAATTTCGTTTTTCAGTTTATCAGCCTGCTCCATCAGCTCCAGTTCCTGGTCTTCCAGCTGAACGATTTCCTTTTCGTAGCGCTCGATCTCATGACCCATCGCCTGAAACTCGTCATTTTTGCGCGTCTCATATTGCTGCGTTTTCAACCTCAAGATGGTGTTTTGCCTGGTTCCGACATCGAGTTCGAGCTTCTTGCGGTCCACTTCAACCAGTCTGGCGCGTTGCTTGAGCGACTCCAGGCCCGCGGCGCTTGCCGCCAGTTGCGCCTCCAGGTTCTTTTGCTGTTGCGGAAGAGTTTTGATCTCAACCTGAATCTGCCGAATTTTCTGATCGCGATCCTGCAAGATCAGCAATTTTTCGAGCTCCGCTTGCACGCGCGAAACGCTATCGGCTGGGGCGAATTGCGTCAATGTTCCGCCTGATTAGTAGAGTTCCACGGGAGAGCGCGCGCCATCTTCCGGGCTGCGCCGGGCCGCCCCCTCTTCGCCTAAAACGGCGACCCGCAATTGCCAAATCTCGTTGTCTATTTTGTGAAAATTTTCCTCCGAGAACGATGTTGGGCCGGCTAGTTTCTTCTTGAATTTTGCGACACTTTCCGCAGCCCGATCGACCGTTTTGCGCGGGAGTTTTTCGATTATGTCTGTCGCGTCGGATACCTTATCGATTCGATGACAAATCATGGCCAGATCATTTCCAGCAGCGAAGGCCAGCCCCAATGTCTCATCGAAGGCATATTGGTTTAGGATCGCGCCCATATCGAGGTCGTCGGTCATCACCAGGCCTTGAAACTGCATCTCGCCGCGAAGCAAATCAGTAATGATTAGATGACTGAGCGAAGCCGGTCTTTTTTCGGTCTCAAAAATTGGATACCACCCGTGGCAGATCATCATGCTGTCGACATCGCCCGCAAATGCGCGGAAAACGGCAAGTTCGTTCCCTTCCAGCTCAGACCGGGTGCGATCGATTCTCGGCAAATCGTGGTGGGCATCGAGTGTCGCAGCGGAGTAGCCTGGAAAATGTTTGCCGCAGCTTGCAACGCCCGCGTCCCGAAGCGCTCCGTTAAATGCTCTTGCGTTTTCGATCACTTCCTCCGGGGTCGTGCCGTAACAGCGTCCTCGCAATGAATTGTCCGCGTCATCATCAAATGAAATATCGAGCACGGGACAGAGATCGAGGTTGAAGCCGAACAAACGCAACAAACGTCCGGTAATGTCGCCGTGACGGCGAATGAGCCCAGGGTCTCCTTTTTCGCGTAATTGCTGCGCATTCGGCGGCTCGTTGCCGATCAAGCGCAACCGCGAGACGCGTCCCCCCTCCTGGTCGATGGTGATGATCGGTTTGGTTTCACTGATCTCCCGAAGATCATCGATTAATTTCCGCAATTGGACCGGTGTTTTGATATTGCGTCCAAAGAGGATGAACCCACCCGGTTGCACCCGTCGCAACAGTTTCGCTTCTTCCGTCTCGAGCTCGGGACCACGCACTCCAACAAGCAGCAGTTGACCCAGAGAACCATGCTTCATAACATCGACGCTAAGTTTGATGCGCTTCGCCGGAAACAAAATTCTCGCCGCGCTTTTCAGCCGATTATTTTTGGCGGCGACCGCGAATGCCGGTGTTGAGCTCGGCATCGATGTGCTCGAATCGAACGGTTTCGCGCTGTTGAAGGGAAAACTGGTCGGGCTGGTGAATCGCCAGCTTCACCGGAACCTGATCGCCAGCAGCAGCCGTGGAAAACGAGAAATGTTTTTCAAATGTTACGGCAGTACCCCCATCCAGTCGGAATTTGCACGGGTTAATGGTCCGGATGCGATTGTTGCCGGATGGGCCGACGACGTGGTACGGTTCAAGGGCGATCGGAGCCAATATCTTCTTTATTGAGCGTGCAAAAAATCGGCATTTATGGTGGCACGTTCGACCCAGTTCATCACGCCCACCTGATCCTCGCCCGTGAAGCGTGCGAACAATTCCAGCTGGAAAAAATCATTTTTGTGCCGGCAGCGGCTTCACCGCAAAAACAAGCCCCTGCTGCCCCAGCGGCAGCGCGTTTGCAAATGTTGCAAGCGGCAATTAATCGAACGATGCCGTTTGAAGTCGACGACTGTGAGCTGCGCCGGCCCGCTCCATCCTACACAATCGACACGATGGAAGAGTTCGTGCGAAGATATCGCGGGAACCAATTTTATTATCTAATCGGAGACGATAATGTAGGCTTGCTGCCGACCTGGCGGCGGTTTCAAGACTTGCAAAAAATTGTAACGTTTCTGGTTCTGCGACGCGCAGAGAATCCGGTCCCGCACGAATATCTGAGTGTGGAACGGCGGATTGACATTTCGTCCACCGAAATTCGCAACAGAGTTGCCACCGGACGCCCGATCAGCTATTTGGTGCCCCAAACCGTGGAGGAAATCATTCGCGCGCAAAGCTTGTATAGGGAGGTGTCGAAATAGATTCCGAGCGGCTAGCCACTCTTTGCGCAGAATTGGCCGCCAATAAAAAGGCCGAAGATATTATCGTCCTCGACCTGCGTGGCATCTCCACATTCACGGATTTCTTTGTCATTTGTTCGGGCACATCCGAGCCGCACCTGAAAGCCATCGCCGCCGAGGTGGAGACCAAGCTAAGCGAGGACGAAAGGATTCGCGCCGCTGCCATCGATGGCTTTCCTGCCAGCCAATGGATCGTGCTGGATTATCTCCAGGTTATAGTTCACGTCTTTCATCGCGAAAAACGCGATTTCTACAGTCTCGAAGATCTCTGGAGTGACGCCCCGCGGATTGAATGGGAATCCGCCCAACGCGCTCGATGATTTGCCTTCTAGGGAGTTCCGCTTGCCGACGGCGCCGGTGAAGCGGTGGATTCCCCAGGCTTCACATTCAGAAGCTCCACTTCGAAAATCAGTGCCGCGTTAGGACCGATATCGCCGCCCGCGCCCCGCGCGCCGTAAGCGAGATTTGAAGGAATGAAGAGCTGATATTTTGATCCCGGTTTCATTAACTGGAGCGCCTCTGTCCAGCCTTTGATCACCGCGTTGACGGGAAATGTCGCCGGCTCACCGCGCTTGTATGAGCTGTCGAACTCCGTTCCATCGATGAGCATGCCGCGGTAATTCACCACGACCGTGTCCGTCGGTTTGGGTGGCGAGCCGTTTCCCTCTTTCAAGACCTTGTATTGCAGACCAGTCGCAGTCGTTTTTACCCCGGGTTTGCCTTTGTTATCAGCAAGAAATTTATCGCCTTCGGTGGTGTTCTTGTCCGCTGCTTCTTTGTTCGCTGTTGCTGCCTTTTCATTCATCTCTTTTGAAAACGTCATCATCACTTGCCTGACTTCATCCTCCTTCATAAGCGGATTCGCGCCAGTCAGGCCATCCTTGACGCCGGCGGCGAGGGCGTCGCTGTTAAGCTCCATTTTCTGTTTCTTAAAGGTGGTACCGATATCGAGCCCGATGCTGTAACTCACTTTGTCCTTTGTGTCCTTGAGCGCGGGCCGATCTTCCGCCAAAACAGATGTCGCTAAAGCTGCTACTGCGATGCCGATAAAAAAAGTTCTCATAAAATTTAGACGCTTACGGGCTAAAAACAGGTGCGGCACGCTAGTAGAGAAAGTGGCAGCGTCAAGGCGGCGACGGGCATTGCAGATGTGGGTTCGCGCCGCGGTCGCGGCGGTAATGTTTGAAGGGATTCCGCTCTGGGGCGAAGTCGAGATCTCTCAGGCAGAGGCGGCGCAAATCGGCAAGCGCGTTTGGCAAAATGAATGCGGCGGCACCGTGGCCGGGCTCACATCCTGGAATAACGGGGAGAATTTTGCATCGCTGGGAATTGGACATTTCATTTGGTATCCCAGGGGCGAGCGCGGGCCTTTCGACGAAAGCTTTCCCAAACTTCTGAGCTTCGTCTCCGCTCATGGCGGAAAACTGCCCGAATTCCTGGGGACAGGGCATGATAGTCCCTGTCCGTGGAATTCCCGCGCCGAATTTCAGCGAGCCCAAGATTCCCCGAAAATGAAAGAACTCCGGGCATTTCTGGTTTCGAGCATCGATCTCCAGGCGCAATTCCTTGTGACGCGCCTTCAAAATTCGCTGCCGAAGATGCTCGCCGAAGCGCCACCGCAGGAGCGCGATGCTATCCGGCATCAATTCGATCGCGTTGCTTCTAGTGCTGCTGGCTGTTATGCCCTGGTCGATTACGTCAACTTCAAGGGCGAAGGCACCCTGGCAACTGAACGTTACCACGGCCAGGGTTGGGGTCTTTTACAAGTGCTCCAAAATATGCGCGCCACCGATTCGCAATCCGCACTCGACGAATTCGTTACATCTGCCAAAACTGTCCTTCGCCAGCGGGTTGCGAATTCTCCGCCGGCGCGCGGCGAATCCCGGTGGTTATCCGGTTGGCTAGCCCGGATAGACGGATATCGCACGAAATGAATAAACAGCCCGCTATTGCAATTTTCAGCAGCGCGATCCTGCTTTTCGCATTTTCGTCCGAGGCCCAGTTCAAGCCACAAAAGACCGGCCTACAGCCGATGCGTAGCGCGGTAGATTTGATAAAAAAGCAGGCGCCTTTGGCAGTGAACCAGGCCTTGCTGGCGAAGGTTACCCCTGAGGATCTCCACATCATTGTTTCGCTGCCGAAGCAACGTGCTTACCTCATGACCGGCGAACAAATCATCGTCGATTCGCCGATCTCCTCCGGCAAACGCGGCCACAGCTCCCCGAACGGCAGTTTTAGTGTTCTCGAAAAGGACCCGAATCATCATTCGACTCTCTACGGGGATTTCGTTGATAGTTCCGGCCGTATCGTTCGCGCCGGGGTCAGCATGCACATTGATTCAGCTCCGAGCGGCACTCATTTTCAAGGCGCCGCGATGAAGTGGTTCATGCGATTGACGGGTGACGGCGTCGGTATGCACGTGGGGATTTTGCCGGGCTATCCGGCCTCGCACGGTTGCATTCGGATGCCGTCTGACGGTGCAAAACTTTTCTACGATCATGTAAAAGTCGGTACGCCAGTCGAAGTCCAGGGATAAAGGTCCGCTGTCCTCAGCGGAACTGGCCGTTTGCGCCCGGAATCCGAAAGCAGCCAACCGCACGCCCTAGGTAAGCAGGCGTTTGCGGAGCAAATCGAATGCGTT
Source organism: Chthoniobacterales bacterium (assembly GCA_036498205.1). Taxonomy (GTDB): domain Bacteria; phylum Verrucomicrobiota; class Verrucomicrobiia; order Chthoniobacterales; family UBA10450; genus AV69. Next base: position 8,323 of record DASXIC010000033.1, read on the forward strand.
TTGCGCGACTAGTTGTTTAAAAGTTTCGCGATCACTCGGCACAAAAAGTTTTTGAACAAGCGTTGGCTGATTTGCCGAAGCCAGGGCCACGAAAGCGGTTCCGACCGGTTTATCGGCCGTCCCGCCTTCCGGGCCGGCGATTCCTGTCGTCGCGATTGCATGCGTCACTCCTGAAATTGAGCGCGTCGCCTCCGCCATTTCGCGGGCAACCTCCTCGCTGACGGCACCGAATCCCTCGATTGCAGCGCGAGACACGCCCAATGCCCGAACCTTCTCTTCATTGGAATAAACAATGTGGCCGGCCAGAAATACTTTTGATGCGCCAGGGACGTTCGTGATCAGATGCGCCAGCAACCCGCCCGTGCAGGACTCTGCCGTCGCAAGAGTCTCCCGGCGGTTTCTCAACAAACGGACAATCACATCCGCTAAATTCTCGTCGTTTGTAGTAAAGATTGCATCTTTCAACTGGTTCTCGACGATCTCGCCGGCCTTCTCGACGGCGGTCGAAGTTCCAATCACACGCAGGTCGACCTCGCCCGGCCGTGCGCAATAGCCGAGCTCAATCCCGGGAATCGCAAGAATTTTCGCACCGACTTTCTTCTCTACGATCGATTCACCCGTCACGGCTAATCGGAACTTACGGATCACCGGTTTTGCTATGCCTTCGGCAATGCGACGCAGGATTGGCGCGACCGCTTCGTAGAAAATCGGCTCCAATTCGCGTGGCGGTCCGGGCAGGAGAAAGAGATGGGGAGATGCGATGTGGGGATTGATCTTCGCCCGCAAATAAAGACCCGGTGCGGTCCCTCTCTGGTTGGGCAGGACTTCCGCGCCGATCGGAACCTTAGCCTGGCGCCAGACTCGGTTCGTCATCGGGATTCGGCGCAGAGACAATCGGCTCTGGATCGCCTCCCGAACGGTGGCGTCTTCGACCAGCTCCAGCTCCAGCAATTGCGCGACAATTTCCCGGGTAATGTCGTCCGTCGTCGGACCCAGCCCACCCGTTACGAAAACGATTTCCGCGCGTGAAAAAACCTCCTGGAGCGCGAGCCGGATGGCATCGCCGTCGGGAACGGTCCGTTGTTCATCGATACGCAGCCCGAATTTCAGAATTTCCCGAGCGACAAATGCCAGGTGGGCGTTGACGACGTCGCCCAGCAAAAGCTCTGTCCCAGTATTGAGGATGATGGTGCGCACCGATGCGCATTATGCGCCCAAGCGCAGGTCGCTGCCAGAGCGTGCGCTAAGCCGCGTCCTTGTCCTGCTTTTTCCGAATGAGCGGGAGCTTTTTGCCTTCCACGACAGCACGATTGATCGTGACCTCGGCAATATCTTCGCGACTTGGGACATCGTACATGATGTCGAGCATGATCCGCTCGAGCATCGAGCGCAGGGCCCTGGCACCTGTCCCTTTTGTCACCGCCTGCGCAGCCAGCGCTTTCAGAGCGTCTTTGGTCACTGAAAGGCGGACGCCTTCCATCGAGAAAAGCTTGGTGTACTGCTTGACCATCGCGTTCTTGGTCTCGGTAAGAATCGCGACCATTTCCTCTTCCGTCAGTGCGTCCAGCGCGCTGACGACCGGCAGACGGCCGATAAATTCCGGGATCATTCCAAAAGCGAGAAGGTCTTCCGGTTCGGTGTGCCGTACGGCCGCGCGAGCCAGTGCCGCCTCGACTTCCAACGTGGGACTGCCGAATCCCATCGTCTTTTGCCCGATCCGTTTTTGAACAATCTTGTCGAGTCCGACGAAAGCGCCGCCGCAGATGAACAGGATTTTCTCGGTGTTCACCTGGATATATTCCTGGTGCGGATGTTTGCGACCACCTTGTGGCGGAACGTTGCAGGTGCTGCCCTCCAGAATCTTCAGGAGGGCTTGTTGCACACCTTCCCCGGAAACGTCGCGCGTGATCGAGACGTTGTCGGTCTTGCGTCCGATTTTGTCGATCTCATCGATATAAACGATCCCGATCTCGGCGCGCTTGACGTCGTAATCAGCGTTCTGCAGCAAACGCAAAATGATGTTCTCAACATCTTCCCCGACGTAACCGGCTTCGGTCAGGGTCGTCGCGTCCGCAATACAAAATGGAACGTCCAGAATCTTGGCGAGCGTCTTCGCCAGCAATGTCTTGCCCGAGCCAGTCGGCCCGATCAGCAAAATATTACTCTTCTCGATTTCGACGTCGGCAAACGGATCCGGCTGAAATGCGGTGGAGGAATCATTCGGCGCGCTCGTCTGCAAAACGCGTTTGAAATGGTTGTGCACCGCCACCGAGAGAGTCTTCTTCGCGACGTCTTGCCCGATGACATATTGATCGAGGGCTCGACGGATTTCAGCCGGCTTTGGTACGCGAATAGTAGATGATTGTCGCCGAGCATCTTCATTCAGTTCTTTATCGAGGATACTCTTGCATACATTGATGCAGCTATCGCAAATGTAGACACCGGGTCCGGCAATCAATTTGCGCACTTCGGCGTGACTCTTTCCG
>DASXIC010000034.1:0-14912 GCA_036498205.1 Chthoniobacterales bacterium
GGTAAAGTTCCAGCCTTCCAAGCTGGCCATGCGGGTTCGATTCCCGTTGCCCGCTCATCCTGAGGGCTGCTCGAAACGGGCACGCTGACTGCTCGAACACCCATCGACGTGGCAAAAAAGCCGGGTCCGATACGCCCTTGATCAACGAAAAAACCATTGCCCTAACGAACCTACGCCTCTACGCTCGGCACGCTCAGAACGCTCAGAATTGAATTACGGGGAAAACGGAGATGCATCAGCTTCGACGGTACAGAAATCTAGTCGGGCTATGCCTCCTGCTCTACACGTTAGAACCGCATCAATCTAGCTTGGCGCAGGAAGTGGTAACCTCCGACAGTGGCGAGACTGAACCGGTCGTCGAGACCCAGGCACCTGTTGAAACTCAGCCGCCCATAACTGCCCTTACGACTAATGGAGCCTTGGGGCTGCCTTCAGGGCAGCCAATTTATAGCAGCAGCCTGGATGGCCCCGTACCGGCTTTCGCGACCAGCAACAATGCCAATCTCGCAATTCCCGCCGGCCGCCGTATCCATTTGTCGCTAGCCCTTGGTGCTGGCTACGACGACAATATCAATAGTTCCAGTATAGATCAAACCGGCTCCGCTTTCGTCAACGCATCGCTTGGTTTGCGCTACGAATTTGGCAGTGCACGAACCCAATTTTTGGCCCAGGCCGGCGGCGCGCTCACCGACTATTTCGACCGGCCAGGACAGGGAAGTCCCGATTACAGTGGTTATTTGGGGTTACAACTTACCCATCAGCTTTCGCCTCGCATGATATTCGGGATGAATGTTTATGCGACCTATACCTCCGAACCTAACTTCAATCTGAACCTCGGCATTAACAGGCGAGTGGGAAGTTATATTTATTCGACCAATCAGCTAACGCTCAGTTATCTGTGGACTCCTCGGTTTTCGACATTATCAAGTTATACCCTTAGCGCGTTCTTTCAGCAGGGACAGAATAACCAGCCTACGACGCCAGGTGATCTGTCGAATATTGGAAATTCACAAGACCGAATCGAGAACACGTTCAGCAATCAATTTCGCTACCTGCTTTTGCCTACAACAACGGTGTTGATCGAATATCGGCTGGGATTCATTACCTATCAACAAAACAGCGCCTTCGACTCGATCACGAACTCTCTTCTCGCCGGATTCGACCATACCTTTACTCCGCGCCTGAATGTCTCTTTCCGCGGCGGCGGCGAATATCGCACCTACCAAAGCACCGGTGATTCTCTGTCGCCAACTTTCGATGCAACGGTCAATTACATATTAGGCAGGCGGTCTTCGCTGAGCTTGCTTGCTAATTATAGTCTGCAGCCAGCAGATATTCCCGGTAGCTCGGACCGAACGGCGTTTCGCACTGGGATAAACGGCAGGTATAACTGGACGGCGCGGATCTCGTCCACTATCGGCTTCATTTACGAGCATGACGACTACGGCAGCAACAATAGCGGCACTGGAGTAGCCGTGGTCGGACCCACTTTTTCTGAGGACACGCTTAACCTGGCTTTGTCAACGCGCTATGCGATTAGACGTTACTTAGGCATTCAGGCGAGCTATAATTTCACCGATGTCATCTCGGGCCAGTCAATGCGCGGCTACACCCGCAATCACATTTCAGCGGGAATCGATTTCACCTTTTAACTTTCGAATTACCCAAGAGCGTTCAAAACTATACTTCGCTGGCGACGACGCTGCGATGTCGCCAGGCATATCCCAGTCCGGAATAAAGAGTTAAGGCGACGGTCAGCCATACCAGGACCGAACCCGCTTCATTCCAGGCGCGTTGCCACCAGGGCGACCGTACGCTCATCCCGCTCCATTCGGCCGTCGCCAGCAAAGTCAGAAAAAACAGGACGGTGATGATCTGCCAGGAAGTCTTGTGTTTTCCCAACCGTTCAGCCGAAAGAACCTGACCCTTTGCCGTTGCCATCAAACGCAGGCCAGTAATTAGAAACTCGCGACCAACTACGATTGTCGCCGCCCAGGCTGGAATCGCTCTCAAAGGCACTAGTGAAATGAAGGCGGCCGCAATCATGATCTTGTCGACCAACGGGTCCATCAATCGGCCGAAATCGGTGACCGTCTGGTAGCGCCGCGCAATTTCGCCATCAAAGAAATCCGTAATTCCTGCAATCAAGAAAATAACCAGGGCAGCGGTATGTGCATATCGCCAGGGTGAACTCAGGGCAGCGACGAAGACAACCGTTAAAGCCAGGCGGCTTAGCGTAAGGCGATTTGCCCAATTCATTATGCGCCTTGGATACTTTCTTTTGTCACCTGCCGCGCCGGCCGGAAAATCGGCGTCTTCCAGATGGGAACGCGTTTTTTCAGCTCATCGACCATCCATTTGCCCGCATCAAATGCAGCTGCGCGATGTGCCGCTGCGACGCGGAGGAAAAGGGATGTCTCTCCCGCGGGAACACGGCCGATTCGATGATGAAGTCTCACTGCCAAAAGACCAAACCGTTCGGCCCCTTCTTCAGCCACAAGCCGCAGTTGTTGCTCGGCCATGTCTCGATGGGCTTCATAATCGATTCCCAAAATCGGCTCACCATTTTCCAGGGGACGCACGTTACCGAAGAAATCGGCAATCGCGCCGGCGTTGCACACTTCGGGCCGGGAATCGAAAGTGAGAGGCCCTTCGACCAAGGCGACGTCGCAAACGTGATTTGCCATGGGCTGAACTTGCTCGTTTAATGCCTTTGCACGCCGTTTCGGCGCGCATCAAAGCAGATACTTAAAATCATGACGACGCAATCGGATATTGGAGTGATCGGGCTCGCAGTAATGGGAGCCAACCTGGCATTGAACATGGAATCCAAGGGGTTTCCCGTCGCGGTCTTCAATCGCACGACAGAGGTGACGGAGAAATTCGCCAAGACGCGTGCGCAGGGAAAAATGGTCACTTCAACGCATACGATCCAGGAATTCGTCGGCGCGCTCAAACGGCCTCGCAAAGCGATGATCATGGTAAAGGCGGGCGCACCAGTCGACCAGGTGCTCGGCGAACTCGTACCGCTGATGGAAAAGGGAGACGTGATTATCGACGGCGGGAACTCGCTCTTCACCGACACCCAGCGACGCTGCAAAGACCTGGAAGCCCAAGGTTTTCATTTCATCGGATGTGGAGTTTCGGGCGGCGAAGAGGGAGCCTTGAAGGGACCGTCGCTCATGCCGGGGGGAACACGCGAAGGCTACGAATTGATCGCGCCGATCTTCCGGAAGATCGCGGCGCAAGTGGATGGCGAGCCGTGTTGCCGCTACATGGGCCCGGATGGCGCCGGCCATTATGTGAAAATGGTGCATAACGGCATTGAATACGGCGACATGCAGTTGATCTGCGAAGCCTACGCCATCATGAAGGATGTCCTTGGCCTTCAGGCAGACGAGATGGCCGGGATATTCGCTGAGTGGAACCGAGGTGCCCTCGAAAGTTATCTTATCGAGATCACGGCCAACATTTTCCGGAAAAGGGACCCGGATACAGGAAAGCCGTTGGTCGACGTTATTCTGGATAAAGCCGGACAAAAAGGCACCGGGCTGTGGACACTGCAGTCGGCCCTCAAGGAGTCGGTGGTGATCTCAACCATCAACGCGGCAGTCGAAGCCCGGATAATCTCATCGCGCAAAGAGGAGCGTGTTGCGGCAGCAAAGATTTTGCCGCAACCGAAGCCGTCCGCATTTACCGGTGACCGCAAGGAGTTAATCGGCGCCGTCCACGATGCACTCTATGCCTCGAAAATTGTCTCTTATGCACAGGGGATCGAACTTCTCAACGCGGCCAGCGCCACCTACGATTGGAACCTGAACTTTGGTGATATCGCCACCATTTGGCGAGGCGGTTGCATTATCCGCGCGAAATTTCTCAATCGCATTGTTGACGCTCATGCGCGCGATCCAAAGCTGCACAACCTGCTATTCGATGCGTATTTCACTGGCATCATCAGAGACACGCAGAGCAACTGGCGCGTCGCTACTTCGACCGCGATCGGTCATGGTGTTGCGGTCCCGGCCTTCAGCGCTTCCCTGGCTTACTTCGACAGTTATCGTTCCGAGCGGTTGCCGGCGAATCTACTCCAGGCCCAACGCGATTACTTCGGCGCACACACCTACGAGCGCGTCGACAAGCCAGGCGTATTCCATACCGAATGGATAGAGTCGGGCGATGAACCGAGCGAAAAAGCGGCCGAGCCCAAGGTAGCGCCGAAGCGGCACGCGGCGGAGTAATGTTTTGGTCCGCAGCCGCGTTCCCGCAAATTTTCGTGCATGGTAGGGGCGATTGACTTCAATCGCCTCCAACACCACGAGAGTTTCGCGAATTGAGCGGAGCCAGTACGGCTCGGACTTATTCCGGGACGATTCGATGAACCGCCCCTGCCTCTCTGACAATCGCGCCAGCGGTTTCTTGATCGAAGCAATGGATATGACTGCCGCTGGCTATGTCAGTGAAAATCGTGTGATTCCGATCCGAGGAGGCCTTCGTGCGCGAGCGGTAAAATTTTGCGCGCCTTGATAAGGACCACGTTATCGGTGTTTTGGATTTCGCCTTCGATGAGGAGAAACGGTTCCTCCGTGATGAGCAGTCGGGTTCGCTCAAATAAATCCGGTGTTACGATCGCATTGGAAACACCGGTCTCATCTTCCAGGCTGATAAAGACAAATCCTTTCGCCGTTCCAGGGCGCTGACGGCAGATCACATTTCCGGCAATCTGCACCGTCGATCCATGAAGCGCGCGATGAAGATCAGTGGCCCGCCAGATATTCGGCAAACCATTTCGCAAAAGCTTCATCGGATGCGGACCCGTCGTCAGGTCCATTGTTTGGTAATCGGCCTGGACACATTCTGGCAGTGTCATGCGGGGCAATGGCGAATCTTCCGTGCTTGGAAGAAATCGTTCCCGGAAGTCGGGCTTATCAGCTTCGCTTTTTCTTTCGAACAATCCTTCCAGCATTTCCGCTTCCACTTTCCACATAGCGTCGCGGCGATGCCGGGCGAAACAATTGAGTGCTCCGAGAAGGGCGAGGTTGCGCAGTTCCTCTTTTGTCAGCGGCACACGATGCCGGAGATCCTCCAGTGAACGGAATGGCTCCAACTGTCGTTGTCTAATAAGTTCGTCCGCGTGCTCCTGGCGTAGTCCATTTACCACACAAAAACCGAGCCGCATCGTATCGTTCGAGGTGACAGTGCAACGCCATTCCGAGCGCGTAACGCAAACGGGTTGAATCTTCAATCCATGCCGATGCGCATCCTTCACAATCGTCGCCGGGGTATAAAACCCCATCGGCTGATTATTGATCAGGCTGGCATAAAATTCCGGCGCGCGATGCACTTTCAAATAAGCGCTGCCATACGCGAGAATGGCGAAGCTGATGGCGTGCGATTCCGGGAAACCATACAGCGCGAAGGAGGTGATGGATTGCAGCACTTTCTCGATTACCTCCGGAGCGACGCGATTGCGCGCCATTGCTTCGCGAAGTTTTACGCTCACTCGATTCATCCGTTCCTGCGAGCGATGAAAACTCAGAGCGCGACGCAATTCTTCCGCTTCGTCGCCGGAAAAGTTTGCCATGATCATTGCCATCTTGAGCATCTGCTCCTGAAACAATGGAACACCGAGTGTGCGTCCAAGGACGGGCTCTAATCGTTCGTCAAAATAGGAAATCGTTTCTTTGCCGGCGCGTCGGGCCAAATAAGGGTGAACCATGTCACCTTGGATTGGTCCGGGACGAATGATCGCAACTTCAATGACGACATCGTAAAAACATTCCGGTTTCAGGCGGGGCAAGGTTGCCATTTGCGCGCGACTCTCGATTTGAAAAACGCCGATGGTATCGGCTTGTTGCATCATCTCGAATGTCTGCCGGTCATCTTTCGGAATGTGTGCCAGATCGAGGGGACGACCGCGTTCACGACACAGCTCGAACGCGTCCTGCATCACCGACATCATGCCGAGGCCGAGGAGGTCGACTTTGACAATGCCAAGGTCTTCACAGTCATCCTTGTCCCATTGCGCGACAACGCGCCCCGGCATCGAGGCATTTTCCAGCGGAACAAATGAGCTGAGTTTATTCTGGCAAATAATCATGCCACCGGAATGCTGGCCCAGATGCCGCGGCAATCCGTAAATCGCGCGATAGAGCGAGATGAAGGCCGGCATCCGCGGATGCGCCTTCGGCAGACCGGCCTGCTCGATCTGTGATTCCAGTTCGAGAGTGTGGGGGAAATCGCCGCTGGCGAATAAATGCGAAAAACGATCGATCACGCTCGGCGAAAAATTAAGCGCCTTGCCGATCTCGCGGGCTGCGCTCTTCCCACGATAGGTGATTACATTTGCCGTCATGGCCGCGCCATGTTTGCCATAGCGGCGATAAATTTCCTGGATCACGCGTTCCCGCCGATCGCCGCTCGGTAAATCGAGATCGATGTCCGGCCAGCCTTTCCGGCTTTCGTTCAGGAAACGTTCAAAGACGAGATGATTGCTGACTGGATCGACCGGAGTGATACCGAGGCAAAAACAAACCGCGCTGTTCGCGGCACTGCCCCGGCCTTGCACCATAATGTTGTTTTCCCGGCAAAAGTTGATGATGTCCCAGACGATTAAGAAATAGCCGGCAAATCCGAGTCGCGTAATCAGCGACAGTTCGTCTTCGAGCTGACGTTTTACTTTTTTCGTAATGGCCTCATAACGCTGTTGCGCGCCGAAGAAGACCATCGTTCGCAGGAATGAATTCATGGTATGACCATGCGGTACCGGAAAATCGGGGAAGGCGTAGCCGATGTTTTCGAGAGAAAATTCGAGCCGATCCGCCAGCCGTTCGGTATTGGTGATTGCGTCGGGTAGATCACGAAAAATTGCGCACATTTCCGCATTTGACTTGAGATAACGCTCGGCGTTTTGGGTCAGTAATTTCCCGGCCAGATCGAGGTGAGTGTGTTCGCGAATGCAGGTGAAAACATCGAGCACCTGGCGTCCGTAAGATTCGGCATATTGGACGCCGTTTGTGGCAAGCAAGGGCAACCGGAATTTCGATGCCAGATCGACCAGCTCCTGGTTGAGGCGATCTTCGCCGCGCAAGAAATGCCGCTGGACTTCTACATAAACATTCTCACAACCAAACGCAGCTATTAACAGTTCGAGGCAATTGTCAGGATTCGAGTGAACATCTGAATGCTGCGGCAGGATACCGCAGCGATCTCGCTGGAAGCGGGCACCGCATCCAAAGAGCGCGATCAAACCCTGGGCAAATTCCGGCAGTTCATCCCATTTCACCCCGCATTCGCCTTTCACTCCACTGCGCAGATGCGCTTGCGTCAGCAGTTCGCACAAGTTTTTGTAACCAAGTCGATTTGCGACAAGAACGGGCAGGAGAGCGCCGTCTTCCATTGTGAGTTCACAGCCGATGATTGGCCGGATTTTTTGCTCGCGCGCGGCAACAGAAAATCGCTGCGCGCCATAGACCCCATTGCGGTCGAGCAACGCCATCGCTGGCATCTCCAACCCGGCTGCAACTTCTGCCAGCTGCTCAGGAAAAGACGCTCCGCGCAAAAAGCTGAACGCGCTGCAGGCATGTAATTCCACGTAAGGCATGAAGTAGGAGTCGCAACAGCGTCATCCTGGACCAGACGAAACACATTGATGAGCGGAGCAAAGGAAAAGCGTGAGCTCCTTCACTCGAATTAGGAGAATAAAAGGGATTGGATCTCCTTTAATCATAAATACCGCCCACCGCCCAACCGCCATTGCTGGAGTGGCATTGCAGCACAGGACCATTTGCTACCTCCACATCCCACTCCACTCGTGCCCAGGCGTGCTCATCCCACCAATTTCCCGAGAGCGGATATGGACCCGCTTGCCCGATTATCTCTCCTTCAATCCCAGCCGCGCGCACATGAATCGGTTGATTTTCGTTCAACAAGACCGCAGCCACTGCCGGATGACGAAAACGCCGAAGCGCCACGCGCGGACATGCCTCGCTTCCCGGTTCATCGCGGATTTCCCAAACAAACGGCTCCATCCGAAATGCATCTGGGCGATGTGTTTCTTCCAGGACCGGTGTGCCGACACGATCCGGACCAAGCAAGCCCACCAAGCGCGTCAAAGTCTCGTGCAATTGTGCCGGGTCGCGGAGCGCCGTTTCGAAAAGTCCGAATTGCTGGCGCGATGGTCGCGAAGGCTGGGCTTCCAGCTCAACCGATACGATTGGGTGCTGCGATGTGAAATTCTCGAGATGCGTATGCAGCATTCGAAAGAGCACCTCGGCGTTGTTGGTCGGCTGAGGAATTTTGAAAACTCGTTCGTAGTGCGACTTATCGCTAAAAGTGATGCGTAATCGCAACTCTTTCGCGACGAGATAGATTGCGTTGAGTCTGGTTGCGAGCTGCTCCAAAAATCGGCGCAACATGAAGAGCAGCGGCTCAACTGTTTCTATCTCGTTTTCAAACTCGAAACTTTCAACGAACGATTCCGGCGGCGATACCAATTTGAGCATGCGCTGGGCATTCCCATTCGCACGCTGCCACAATTTAACCGCGGCGATTCCAAGACGCGCGGCCAGCTCATTGCGGTCCAACGCTGCCAGTTGTCCCAGGGTGTGAATTCCCCACTGATGCAGAATTGCTAGAATGCGCTCAATCTCCTGTGCCTGCTGGATCTCTTTCGTCCTGCCAGGAGAAGGAATTATGAGTCCGATTAAGGATGCGGTGCCATCCACACAGGCAGATTAAACGCCAGTGGGGATATGTTCAAGTGAACATTATCCGCACTTCTCGAAGCTGACTTATTAAACGATTTCTACGGGACAATCCGGTAACGCGGTCATGAACGCGCGACCGTAGGGCTTGGTCACAATTCGATTGTCCAGAATAACGACGATCCCCTCGTCGGTTTTCGCGCGAATCAGCCGCCCGACTCCTTGCCGCAACTTGAGAATTGCTTCCGGAAGCGAGTATTCGGTGAAAGCGTCGCCGCCTCGCGCGATGATGCTTTCGAGCTTCGCCTGGATTAATGGATGATCCGGAACGGCGAAGGGCAGGCGCGTGATAATGACGTTGCGCAGCGCATCGCCGGGCACATCGACTCCCATCCAGAAGCTGTCTGTACCAAACAACACGCTCCGCGGTGTCGTCTTGAAACGCTGGAGCATCTTGCTGCGCGGCAATCCGCTTCCTTGAACGAGAAGATTCAGATCACGCTCGGCAAAAAAATCTGCCATGCGTTCGGCCAACTGCTGCATGGAGCGGTAGTTGGTAAACAAGACAAAGGCGTGACCATTAGTCTGGGTAACGAAATGCTCGATCCAGCGAGCCAGTTCCATCTCGTAATCTGCTTCCCGCGGATCTGGCATCTTGCGGACAAGGAACATTTTCATTTGCCGTTCAAAGTCGAACGGACTGCCGAGCTGGAGCGGCTCGGCCTTTTCTGCGCCGATTCGATTGCGGAAATAGGCCAGGTCCTTTCTTCCTACGCTCAAAGTGGCACTGGTCATGATGCAGCTGCAGCCATCACGAAATAAGAGGCGTCGCAACACTGGCGCCATGTCGATGGGAGCGGCATTCAGAGTCAGAAACTGAGCAGCTTTACCCGTGCGCTCGACCCAATAGACATGCTCCGGCGCAGATTGATTGAGGAAGGTATCAATGTCGCTCCGGGCGCTGGCGATGCGCCGGCCGAGTTCTTGCAGCTCCGTTTTGAGGATTTCGTCGTTCTGACGTCTCATCACCTCAGCAACTCGCGCCTGAAGTGCCATTAAACGGCCAGAGATGGTGTCGTTTACGAGGTTGGGCTGGCGCACGCGATGTTCGCGACCTTTTCGAAAATCGCAACGCAGCTCGATCGCTTGAAAAAACTTGTCGATCTCGTCCACCAGCTCGGCCGCGAGACTGACTCCGGTGCCATCTCTGGTGACAGTGAACAGCCCCTTATGCGTCCTGACATTGTAGAGACGCTGGACAGCCGCCCGTAAGCCATATTGCGACACCCCGATGCCGATCTGACGGGAAGCGGTTTGTTCGACGGTGTGTGCTTCATCCAAAATTAGGAAGTCGTTCGGGAAAATGTAACCACGCTCGTCCTCTGCGAAATCCTCGACCCCGCTCAAAAGCATAAAGAAGAGCGTGTGATTCACGACCAGGACGTCGGCGGCCAGCAATCGTTTCCGGGCCTGCTGGTAAAAGCAGTTCCCCTGTTCTCCGCAGGACTTTTTCGTACAGATGTGTGCCTCGCTACAGACCTGAGTCCAAACTTTGGGATCCGGATCAAACCAAAGGTCGCTCAGTGTACCGTCGGTTGTGCGCGCCGCCCATTCCGCGATGCGCTCCAGCTCCGTTTGTTCCGGTCCGGTAAACAAATCGCCCCGCTGGGCCAGAACACGTTCCAGGCGACGAGGACAAATATAATTCTGTCTCCCCTTCATCAACGCGGCCTCGAACTCGACCGGCAGAATCTTTTTCAGAATTGGAATATCTTTGTAGAGAAGCTGCTCTTGAAGATTGATCGTATGGGTGGAGATGATCGCTTTCTTATGTTGCTCGAGCGCGAAGAGAATCCCCGGCACCAGGTATGCCAGTGATTTTCCGACTCCGGTCCCTGCTTCCGCGACCAAATGTTGTTCCTCTTCCAGCGCCCGGGCGATGGCGCCAGCCATTTGCTGCTGCTGCGGACGCATCTCGAAGTTTTTGGCCTTTGCCAATAAGCCTTCAGGCGAAAAAATCGCTTCGACTCGTTCGATAAAATCGGAATGGATCGTTTCGCGCAGAGCAATCATTGGCTTGAGCAGCCTGCAAGATTACTCTGAATTCGCCGTGTTCGAAATTTTCTTGTGACGCTGTTCGATCGATATATCACGCGAAATTTTTTAGAGGCTTACCTCTACTGCATCGCCGGCTTTATCTCGATCTGGCTGATCTTCGATGTCAGCGACAGCATCTCGACTTTCCTCGATCAACATCTCGGACTTGGCCAGGTCCTGGAATTTTACGCAACACAGGTTCCTCAGATCCTCGTCATACTGCTGCCCATCTCGCTGCTCCTTGCTTTGCTCTTTGTCCTGGGCCGGATGTCGCGTGCGAATGAAATCGTCTCCATGCTCACTGCCGGCACCAGTCTGATGCGTGTCCTTACCCCACTCCTCCTCATAGCGGGGTTGACGACTGCGGCTTGCTTCGCGCTGAATTACTCCTTTGCTCCGCATGCCGAAATGGCGCGGAAAGTCTTTTTTTCGGGGCGCCAGACAACTGACATTCAAGGCCAGATTTTCCGCAACCGGCGCGATTCGCGCACCTGGTTCATTCAACTTTTTCGACCGGGTTCGAATACCTTTAACAACATTCAGGTGTTGCAGCAGGACGGGTCCGGCCGAATTAACATGAGTTTCTTTGCGGTGCGGGCCGATTACGAGCCACGAGATCATTCGTGGAAACTCTCGGACGCTCGAATCGTGCACTACGATCCAGCCGGAAATATCCTCTCCGAGCAGCTCGAACCGACTCTGGTAATCAAACACTGGAGTGAAACACCTTACCGTCTGCAAAGCGCAAATATGCGCGCCGAGTTGATGAGCCTGCCGGAATTAAGCGACTACTTGGCCTTCAATTCTGATTTTCCAGAGACCCTTCTCGCCCCGTTTCGGACCCATTTTCACTATCGTATTGCGCTGCCATGGACGTGTCTTGTCATCGCCCTCATCGCGGCGCCATTGGGCGTTGGTTTTTCTCGTCGCGGTGTGCTAGCCAGCGTGGCCATTGCCATCCTGTTGACCTTCGCCCTCAATTTCTGCACACACCTGTTTCTTGCCTTGGGAGAAGGAGATCGAATTCCGGCATGGCTTGCCGGCTGGGCCCCGACAATCCTTTTCGGGACCATTGGTCTCTATCTTTTGCAATTGCGCTCATCCAATCGTGAGCCTTCAGACTTTCGTGGCTTCCTACCGCGCCGTATAGTGCACTATGAATCCTTTGGCCACTGACTGGCCGATCAAGCAGCGCTCAGGGAATTGCCATGCCACGCAGCGACCCTTCGTGGCGGGAGAGTTTTTCTATACTTTGCTCTACCGGGAGGGCGACGGCTTTCGGCGGGAGGATTTGAGCGAGGAGGCCTGGCGCAATCGGAACGAAAATATTCAGCCGTTTTCGTTTTGGAGAACCAGATTTGAGCCGGACCAGCCGCCTCCGCCTGAGCCGTTGGCTAAGGAGAATGCGGAAGAGCTGTTTCGGCGCCTGATTGTGCAGCCGGAGCCTCCCCTGCGAGCCTGCTTCGTGCTGGCCGTAATGCTCGAAAGAAAGCGCGTCCTCAAGCAAGTGCGCGCGGAGGAAGTCGATGGCCGTTCCCTCCTCATTTACGAGCACGCCAAAAATGGCGACGTTTTTATCGTGCAAGATCCACGCCTGCATCTGGACGACCTGGAACGCGTCCAGGCAGAAGTGATGGACTTGCTGCGAGAAAACTCCCTTTCCTGATCGCCATGAAGACGGTGCCATTTTCAGAGGCAAACTTTCCGCTATATCTGGCACCGATGGCGGGCGTGACGGACAAGATTTTCCGCCAGATTTGCAAACGTTATGGCGCCGATGTTGTCGTAACGGAGTTTGTCTCTGCTGAAGGTGTGTTCCGCCGTAACGAGCGAACACGCGGGTATCTCGATTTCGACGACATCGAACGCCCCCTCGGAGTCCAGCTTTTTGGCGCCGACGCAGCGCACATGGCTGAGGCCGCGCGCCAGGTGGTAGATTGGGTGGCGCCGGATTTCATCGATTTGAATTTCGGTTGCCCGGTCAACAAGGTCGTCGCCAAAAACGGAGGCTCTTCCCTGCTAAGGGATTGCCCTGCCCTGGCGAATGTTGCCGAGTCGGTCGTGCATGCCGTTGCGCCGATTCCGGTGACCGCGAAAATACGGATCGGCTGGGATGCGGATTCGATCAACGCACCGCGAGTGGCGAAGATTCTGGAGAACTGCGGTATTGCGACGCTGGCGGTTCACGGACGCACCCGTGCTCAGGGTTATTCCGGGGAAGCAGATTGGCGCGTAATAGCGGAAGTGGCGCGATCAGTCACTCTGCCTGTAATCGGCAACGGTGATTTGTGCTCGCCTGAAGATGTCGCCCGGCGACGAGCCGAAACGAACATTGCCGGCGCAATGATTGGACGCGCCGCTATGAATGCGCCCTGGATTTTTCGACAGATGAAACACTATCTCAGGACCGGGTCGCTTTTGTCGCCTCCGGAATTGGCGGAACGGTGGCAAACGATCACCAATCATTGCCGGCTCCACGTGCAATCGTGGGGTATTGAAGAACCGGCCATTCGCTCTCTTCGGGGCCGGCTTATGGCATATTCAAAGAATTTCCCGGAAGCAAAGTCGCTGCGGGAGAAGTTCCAGCGTGTCTCAACCGTTGTCGAGATCGAGGAAATTGCGTTGCGACATCTCGCGGGACACGATCGGTTCAACTCCGAAGTAATGGCATCTGCTGCCTGATCAAAAATGAGCACCCCGGTTCTCCCAGCAGATCTCAAAATCAAAATCGGGAACGAACGCCTTATTAAGGTGACGGAGAATGCTTCGCGCCGCCTGCGGTCACTTCTCGAAAAGCAGGGCCGTCCCCAGGGAGCATTGCGGGTCGCCGTTATCGGCGGCGGATGTTCCGGGCTCCAGTACAAAATGGACCTGGTTGACGGTCCGGCGCCGCGCGACATTCTTGTTCTCTCAGCCGAGGTGCGAGTGGTCGTAGATCCGAAGAGCGCTCTCTTCGTCAGCGGTTCGCTGCTCGATTTCAGCGATGACCTGCAAAAAGGCGGTTTCAAAGTTACTAATCCGAATGCGGTCGCGCATTGTTCTTGCGGCGAAAGTTTCGCCGCATGACGGATTATTTTGCCCTTCTTGGCCAGCCCCGACTGCCATATTTGGACCACGATGCGATCCAAGAGGCATTCCGCGAACGCGCGCGATTGTTCCATCCTGACGCAAACAGCGCTGCCGAAAGCGAAGACTTTATCCAGTTAAACAACGCTTTTAGCGTCCTTCGCGACCCGCGACTTCGATTACAACATCTTCTCCTGCTGGAGAATTGCGAGGCAGCGGCAGAGGAATTTGGTAACGAACTGGCGGATTTATTTTCGCGCGTCGCGGAACTGGCTCATCGAGCAAAGCAACAAATTGCAGCGACTCGACCTTCGCAGAGCGCGATTGCCCAATCGATGGCACAGGTGAAACGACGCCTGATTTCAGATCGGCTTGGTGCTCTCTTGCAAGAACTGGAATCGACCGAATCCGAGGCACAATCCGATCTGGCCGCGTTAAATGAAAAATGGAACCGTAATCGAGAGGCGGCCATGGTGGCGGCAAAAAAATTGCAGCATCGGTTCACTTTCGTTCAACGATGGCTGGCAACATTACGCGAATTGCATTTTCAATTGCAGAACTGATACTGTTCATTTGAACTTGCGTGAGCCGGCGAATTTGCGCACTGTTCTTCCGTAATGCTGACCGATCGGCAGAAGAGCGTCCTCGATTTTATCCAGGCGGAGCAACGGGAGAAAGGAATTACCCCTAGCACGCGCGAAATTCAGGACCACTTCGGTTTCGCCAGCCAGACTTCGGTCATGCAGTACATCGCTACCCTCGAACGCAAAGGTTTTCTCGACCGGCGCGCGCGAAAGGCGCGTTCACTCATCACTCCGCTGCTGAAAGTTCGCATCGCCGACATTCCGATTTATGGGCAAATCCCGGCGGGCATGGCGACCCTGGCTGAGCAGAGCGTTCTTGGCCATGTTTCTCTCGACGCGAAATCGGCCAATGCTGCAAAAAATCGCCGCATGTTTGCCTTGCAAGTGCGCGGCGATTCGATGATTGGCGCTCATATTTTGGACGGGGACATTGTGATTTTGGAGGATCGGAAAGAAGTCCGCG
>DASXIC010000035.1:0-3958 GCA_036498205.1 Chthoniobacterales bacterium
CTTTGCAGACAATTCGGCGCAAGTGTCGCGGGCAGATGTATTTCTCGCGAAAAATCTGAGTTTCAGACGACCGGGACTTCGCGGCCAAGCTCGCTTGAAGCATAAATTGCATCGATCATTTTCATTAGTTCTAAGGCCTGCTCGGCGTCGTTGATTGGCGTTGCCAGCCCAGTTATCGCGTCGATGAAATTGCGGAGCTGCATCTCAAAGCCATTTTCCGAGTAACGCACTTCAATCGGCTGCGTGATCAACTCGCCATCCTGGTCTTCAAACAAAGTTAACGGCCTGATCCGAATCGTGCCTTTGGTGCCAAAAAGCACGCAATTGTTCGATTCGCGCCCGACCCAGTCCGGGCCGATCGGAGTATCGTCCGTCAGATTCGCAGCCCATGAAGTCTCGAGTTCGACAAAGCTGTCGTTGGCAAAGCGGATAAACGCATGCGCTTCATCTTCAACGTCGAACACAGGTGCATTGACCAGATGGGCGAAATTGCGAAACACTTTCGCACTGATTGCGGTCGGACGCGGCGTTCCCATTAGATACCAGGCGGTATCGAGCGCGTGCACCCCAATATCGATGAGCGCCCCGCCGCCGGACCGTTTCTTATCAGTGAACCAGGAACCGACACCGGGCGGAATTCCGCGGGAACGCACCCACGTTGCACGCGCGCGATAGATTCGCCCCAGCCTTCCTTCGGCGATAATTTCGCGGGCGGTTCGAACGGCAGGCGTAAACCGAAATTGCCGGCTGAAAAAATAAACAAGGCGGCGCTTCGCTGCTTCATCGCGCAGCACTTCCATCTCGGCCGCGTTCATTGTCGGTGGTTTCTCGCAAAGCACATGCCTGCCTGCTTCGAGTGCCGCCAAAGAAACAGGAAAATGCAAAAAATTCGGTAGACAAATGATGACCGCGTCCAGTCTGGGATCTCGCAGCAACTCGCTATAATCCAGGAATGATTCACGCGGTTTGTAGGTTTCGACAAAAATGCTCAAGCGCTCAGGATCGCTATCCGCGCATGAATGGAGGCAGGCATTTTCGATGGCGGCAATGGCCTTTGCATGCTGTTGCCCCGGCCAACCTAATCCGACGATGCCGATGTTAAGTGTTCTCATTCCGAAATTCGCCGGCGCTCTCTTTTCAATTCGGAACGTTTGCGTTTCGATTCCAAAATTTGATGTTTGAGTTTGCGCGGTCGCGGCGATTTGCGGCGGCGTTCTCGCTCCCGATCAGCGCGTCTTGCAATGCGATTAGCCCGTTGTCGCTCCTCGATCGCGGCAATCAAACGCTCACGCGCAAGGCGACGATTGATGGCCTGCGAGCGCGAGTCCTGAACGGTGACACGAGTCCCGCTCGGTCGATGCAAAAGCGTCACGGCGGTCGAAACTTTGTTAACGTGTTGTCCGCCCGGACCGGACGACCGCGCGAAGGACTCGACTACATCAGACGGAAAAATGCCTGCGCGCACCATGCGCTCTTGAATGCTATGCCGATCCATTAACCGGCAGCCTTTGCGGCAGCTGCGTCCTTGTCAATAATCCACCGCCGACCGCGGCTTGCCTTCAATCGCAGATTCAGATTCCATCAACCCTTCATGAACTGTTGTCTCCGCGGCAAGATGTCACCATTCAAAGTTGCGCTCGTCCTCTCTTGTCTTTTCGCACGGCTGTCGATTGCGCAAGGTCCAACGCCAAGGCCTGACCCGACGGTCCAACCAAGTCCACGCCCAGCGCCCGCTGCTTATGATTTACGCTGGGGCTTAAAGATCCCGATGCGGGACAAAGTGGAGCTGAATGCCACCCTTTACCTGCCCAAATCGGGCGGTTCATCCACGCAACGTTCTCCGGTAATTTTCACTCTCACACCCTACATTTCGGACACTTATCATGCGCGAGCCGCCTACTTCGCATCGCATGGTTATGCCTTCGCCCTCGTCGACGTTCGTGGACGAGGAAATTCCGGCGGCGAATTCGAGCCCTTTGCTAACGAAGCTCATGATGGCCGCGACGTTGTCGAGTGGTTCGCCGCCCAGCCTTTCTGTGATGGCAAAGTAACAATGTGGGGAGGCTCTTACGCCGGCTTCGACCAGTGGGCAACGGCCAAGGAATTGCCACCGCATCTCGCTACCTTTGTTCCGGTCGCGAGTGCACATCCCGGTCTGGATTTTCCTTCAACTAACAGCGTTGGCATCCGCTACGATGTTCAATGGTTAACACTGACCGGCGGGCATACCGGACAGCAAAATCTCTTTGCTGATTCGAAATTCTGGCGGGAGAAATTTCTCGACGCCTATCGCCATCACATTCCATTCAAGACGCTGGATTCCTTTATCGGTAACCCATCAGCGAACTTTCAGCGGATGGTGAGTCACCCCACCATGGACGCATACTATGATGCGATGGTGCCGACGCGCGATCAGTTCGCGAAGATCACGCAACCGATCCTTACTATCACCGGACAGTATGACGGGGATGAGCTCGGTGCCCTTTCATTTTATCGCGATCATCTTACGAATGTGGCGGACGAAGCGCGCGCGCGACATTTTTTAGTGATTGGGCCCTGGGATCACGCCGGGACGCGGACGCCGACGGACGATGTTGGCGGTGTGAAACTGGGCGGCGCCAGCATGCTCGATCTCAACGATCTTCACCGACAATGGTATGATTGGACGCTGAAGAACGGGCCTAAGCCGGAATTTCTAAAAGACCGGGTTGCTTATTACTTGTTAGCGGCGGGTAACAGCGGCGCGAACGGCGAGTGGCGATACGCGTCCGACTTTGAGAAGCTGGTCGCAAACCATCATCCGCTCTATCTCGATGGAGGCCGCAATGGCGCGCATGGTGTTTTTCGCTCGGGGCTACTGGTGGAAAAGGCTCCGACACAGGGCGCGGACGAGTACACCTACGATCCGCTCGACCTTCATCGTGGGGAGCAGGTTGATAGCGAAAGCAACGAAAAAACGGCAGGAATCGATCAGCGATTCGCCCTAAGCATTGGCGATGACGGACTCGTTTACCACAGCCAACCTGTCAGTAGCGAGGCGACGCTAACTGGATGCCCGAAGCTGACGCTCTGGCTTTCACTCGACGTACCCGATACTGATCTCAGCGCCGATCTCGATGAAATTCTGCCTGATGGCACCAGCATTGGCATTTGGAGTGATGTGCGGCGGCTGCGGTATCGCGAATCACAACGTCAGGAAAAGTTTGTAAAGACAGGCGAAATTGTCCGTTGCGATTTTGCTCCGGGATTATTTGTGGCGCGACGAATGGCCAAAGGCAGCCGGTTGAGATTGGTGGTTACCTCTCCGAACTCTATTTTCCTGGAGAAGAATTATAATTCTGAAGGAGTTGTCGCCGAGGAGACCGAAAAAGACGCGCGAACCGCGCATGTTCGCATCTTGCATGATACCGACCATGCAAGCTTTATCGACGTGCCAATCGTGGCCGCGCCTTAGGCAGCGGGATATTTTTCGCGGCCATCCCGCAGCACCCGAGCCATCCAGATCAATTCGTCGAGAAAGCTCGCTACGCGCGCAACAAATCTCTTGTCCAGCAAGGTACCGTCTTCGCTGAAGAGCTTGCCGATATGGGCGAAGTTGACGTCGTTAATTGTGGTTACGAGACCGAGTTCTCGCATGACCGGGAGCAAGGCTTCGATTACCCGCGTCCCGCCCCACGGACCGGCCGATACTCCGCAGATACCGACAGCTTTGTGGATATATTCCTGCAGGTTCATGTCGAGCGCATGCTTTAACAAGCCGGGGTAGCCGTGGTTATATTCCGGTACCACAATAATGAGCGCATCCGCCCGGAGAACTAAGGCGGAGAACGCCGGATCTTTCATGCTTTCACCGGCATCATCCAGCCGCATCGGAATTTTGGCGATATCGACAAATTCCGTTTCCACCTGCGTTCGGGCCTTTGCTTGTTCAAAAACGAATCGCGCGGCGTGTTCGCTA
>DASXIC010000036.1:0-6096 GCA_036498205.1 Chthoniobacterales bacterium
GGGATCATTCATATCGCAGCGCGACGATTGGATCGACGCGGGTGGCGCGGCGCGCCGGCACGAAGCATGAAATTGCCGCCACCACCGTCACCAACCCACCCACGGCAAGATAAATCGAAGGATCGAGCGCGTTGACTTTGAAGAGAATGTTCTTCAACGCAGCTGCCATCACGACGCCAAAGAGCAATGCAATTCCCCCGGCCCCTAACGTCAAACCGATTATCAATTGCCATGCGCCCTGAGTCATGACCATGCGGAAAATGCGCGCCGTATTCGCACCCAAGGCCATTCGAATACCGAACTCCTGCGTCCGTTGGTTAACGGAAAAACTCATGACTCCGTAGAGACCCACTGCCGAAAGAATGAAGGCGACGATTCCAAAAATGCTGAACAATGTCGCGACTAGCCGCGAGCCGGAGAGAATTTCCTTATGAAATCGCGCCGGTGTGCCCGGGAAATAAACCGGCAGGTTTGAATCGATTTCAGCAACCGCTCTGCTCAAGGCGGGGCCGAGCGTCTCGGCTCTTTGGGCGGCACGCGGGCGAACAACGATCGTGCAAAATTGAGTAGCCGGCGACGCACCCAGCAGCGGCATGTAAAATCCGGCGGCTTCGGTCTGCTGATCGAATGGTCCTTGCATGAGCGTATCCGGGACAACTCCGACAATCGTTCGCCACGGCTGCGGCTGCCCGGGATTGAAAATTCTCACCTGGTGACCGAGCGCGCTTTGATTGCCCCAGTGCTTTCGCGCGAAGCTCGCGTTCACAATCGCAACCGGCTGTTTCGAATCCACATCGTCGATCGTGAAATCGCGCCCTTCGAAAATTTTCAGACCAAGCGTCGCAAAATAGTTGTCCGAGACCGACTCGAAATTACATCGGGGGCGATCACGATCGGTGAGATAATTTTGGCCGTCGACTTCGTACTGACCAGTGGCACCGAAAGTCATGCGAAATCGATCACTCATGGCGGCGGATGCGAACTGAGGGTTAGTTCGCAATGTGCGCACGGCGCGTTTGAAAAATTCGCGCCGCGCCTCCTCACTCGGATACGCGCCTTCCATCAAAGCCATTCGAGCAGCGTAAACCGCATTCTCGTCGTAGCCGTAGTCGAGTCTGGCCTGGTTTCTAATCGATTTGATTTGCAGCGTGGCGGCGATCAGAAGCGCAGCAGTCAAAGCAATCTGCGCGACTACGAGCACCCGGGTGATGGCATTAACCAGCCGGCTGCTGTTGCCGCGGCCGCCTTCTTTCATCATCTCCGACGCATTGCCGTGCACGCTGATTAATGCGGGGACGAGTCCTGAACAGATTGTCGCCGCCAGCGTGATCGCAACCGCGAAAGCGAGAACGGGTTTATCGATGGTGAACTGCCACCAGTATGGTGGTGGAAATGGAGCCGCGTTGATGGCGCGAGCCAGTAAATCCACGGCCCAATATGCGAGGAGGACGCCGGCAATTGCTCCAAATGCGGCGACAACCAGACTTTCAGTCAACATCTGTCGAACGATTCGCCAGCGCGTTGCGCCCAAGGCCCCGCGAATTGCGATCTCTTTTGCTCGCAGAGCGGCACGTCCGAACTGCATATTCATCACGTTCACGCACGCGATCAGCAAAACGAGAATCACAGCAGCAAGCATGGCCCACACGGTCTGTCGCAATTGGACGTTGGTGAATGCGTTCAAGAGCGGCTGCACACTCGCCGACGTAAAATTCTGGTTCGTTTTCGGATTGTCCTCCGCCAAATGCCGCGCCAGCGCGATGAACTCTGCGTTTGCTTTATCGATGCTCACACCTGGCTTAAGTCGGCCCATGACCGCAGGGGCTCGATTGTTTGCGCCCAGGAACAGACCTCCGCGAGGAACAGGCGGAAACTCATTGTAAAGCGGCGTCCAGAGTTCCTCCGAAACGGGGAACTTAAAGTTTGGTGGCATTACGCCGATGATTGTGGCGGGCTTTCCATTTACTCGAACGCTTTGTCCTACAATGTTTTGATCGCCGTTGAAATCGCGTTTCCAGATTTCGTGGCCAAGAATGACAACTTTTTCCGCACCGGGTTTGTTGTCGTCAGCGGTGAAATCGCGGCCCAAAATCGGCGACACCCCGATGATCTTGAAGAGATCCTCCGTGACGTAGCTGCCGGTGTATCTCTGCGGATTGTCCTTATAAGTGACGTTGACGGTCGATCCATTCAGATACCCGGCCATCATCGCGAACGACTGCTGAGCGTTCTTCAAATCTTCGTAGTCCTGCGCCGTCGGAATCGCGCCCACACCGAAGTTGTTATTTTGCTCGCTGGCCTTGGGATCGATCAGGCCAACGTTCATTAGTTGTTCTGGATGCGGAAATGAAAACCCGCGTAACACGATCGCATTCACGACCGTGAACTGGGTCACCGCGGCGCCGATACCAAGGCCGAGCACGAGCACGGCGAGAAAACAAAAAACCTTATCCTTCAACAACACACGAAGGCCAACCCGAACATCCTGGCTAAATGAATCTAGAATCATAAGCTTTGCTTGTTGTCGTTGCCGATCACCCAGCCGTCGCGCAACTGGATGATGCGATTGCTGTAGGAAGCGTTTTTCTCCGAGTGTGTGACCTGCACGATGGTCATTCCTTCGGAATTAAGTTTCCGGAAAAGCTCCATGATCTCCTCGCCCTGGCTGGAGTGAAGATTTCCCGTGGGCTCGTCGGCCAGTAGAAGTTTCGGCCCTGCGATGATCGCGCGCGCAATGCCGACAAGCTGCTGCTGTCCGCCGGAAAGCTGGCGTGGATACAAATCCTTCTTGCCTACGATTTGGAATCGATCGAGCGAATCCGCGACCAGGGCAGAGCGCTCACTTTTGCTATAGCGCCGGTAGGAAAGCGGGATGTCGAGATTCTCGTAAACGGTTAAATCATCGAGCAGATGATATTGTTGGAAAACGAAGCCGATTTGCTCGTTGCGCAGAGTTGCGCGCTCCTTCGATTTCAGATGATGGACGGCAGTGTCATCGAAAAAATATTCGCCCGTCCAGCCATGATCGTGCATGCCAAGGATATGCAGCAGCGTGGATTTACCTGCACCGGAGGGACCCATCACGGAAACAAAATCACCTTGAGCGACATCGAGATTGATATCGCGCAGCACGTAGAAGGTTTGGCCATGACCGAGTGGATAGGAGCGTTCGATGTGGCGAAGGCGGATCATAACGTATGGGATAAGGCGAGCATGGGATCAGCCCGAATGAGGCGCGCGGTGGGAATGTAACTGGCGATCAAGGCCACCCCGCTGAGGACGAAAGTGACCAGGCCAAAAGTTGCCAGATCGTGCGGCGTGACTTGATAAAGCAAGGCCACCAGCAAATGGGTGCCGGCAAATGCCAGAACGAGTCCGATGACAGTGCCGGCCAGGATTAACTTTGCCGCGTAGCCAATGACCAGCCGCACGATATCAGCGCGTTGCGCACCGAGGGCCATTCGCACCCCAAGCTCATGCGTTCGTTGTACGACCAGAAACGACATCACGCCATAGATTCCAATGGATGCGAGCGCGAGAGCGATACTTGCGAAAACTCCCAGGAGCCAAATCGACAATCGACGGGGCGCGATGGAATCAGCGACGACCTGTTCAAGGGTCCGGACGTGCGCGATTGGTTGCGCCGGATCGACCTCGCGCAAAGTCGAACGAATCGATGAGATCAGCCCGCGGGGATCCTGGCTGCTCCGAACGACCAGCACTGCCCGATTCCCAGCCGTCTGCGCGATCGATTCGTAATATTCCGGCAGCGCCTCGTAATCCAGGCCGCGATGCCTGATATTCCCGACGATTCCGATGATCGTCGCCCATTTTTCTTTCGAACCTGACAGAGCGGCGGAGATGCGTTTGCCGACGGGATCTTCGTTAGGCCAATAACGTTGCGCAAGCGCAGCGTTGATGATCACCACCGGTGGCGCGTCCGCATTGTCCGATTCGCGGAATTGCCGTCCTTTCAATAACGGAATTTGCATCGCCTGAAAGAATCCCGGTGAGACCTGGCGAAGCTCCTCATCCGGACCGGGATTCTTGCCGTCCGAATGGCGTCCCTCGATATCGAAGGAGGAATCGCTGTTCGTTCCCGTCATTGGCAGGATGCTGGTAAAGCCCGCATGTTGCACTCCAGGCAGTGCCGAAACACGTTTCTGCGCTTCCACGTAAAAGCGCGCCTGCGATGCATTATCCGGGTAAGCCAAAGGCGGCAGCGATATTTCCATCGTGAGGGCATTTTGCGGATTGAACCCTGTATCCACATTCTGGAGTTGAATGAAGCTCTTGAGCAGGAGCCCCGCATTGGCCAGCAGAACCAGAGCAAGGGCGACTTCCGCGACGACCAACCCCTGACGCAAGATGTTTCGCCTGGCGCCCGAAGTCGTACCCCTGGCACCTTCTTTCAAGGATTCGGTTAGATTCGGGTCGCCACTCGCGAGCCCCGGAGCAATTCCGAAAATAATTCCAGTGCCGACGGCGATGACAAATGTCGCAATCAAAACATGCCAATCGAGGCTCACCTCGCTTAACCGTGGGACGGTTTGCGTGCCGATTCGCTTGAGAAGCTCGAGAGACCAAATCCCGAGCAGGACTCCGGCGATTCCGCCGACCAAGGAAAGGAGAACGCTTTCCACCAAAACCTGGCGGAGCAAACGCCAGCGACTGGCGCCAAGCGCAACTCGAATGCCCATCTCTCGCTCGCGCGCGGCCGCTCGTGCAAGCATCATCGTGGTCAGGTTCGCGCAGGCGATCAACAAGACAAGAACCACGGCGGCGAGGAGGATCAGCAGGAGCGGTTTCATGGCTCCCAGCACAACCTGATTGATGGGAAAAGCCGTGATTCCGAAGCTGTCATCCTGCGGATAATTGTTGGGATAATTCTTGCGCATGGTTGAGGCGACGGAGTCCAGTTCGGCCTGAGCTTGCCTGGTGGAGACACCCTGCGCCGTTCGCGCCACGATGACATAACCGCGCGAGTACCGAATTTTCATCTCCTGGGCAGTGAAGGCGAGGGGCTGCCAGACATCGGATTGCTCGCCGAATTGGGCGCCCTGAATCCCGAAAAGCGGAATCGGGAATTCGAAACTGGCCGGCATCACCCCGATGACTGTGAAGCTGCGGCCGTTGGCCAAAATCTTCCTGCCGATGATCTGCTCATCGCGATTGAAACGGCGTTTCCATAGCCGTTCACTGATTACAACGACATCATCGTGACCGTTCGTGCATTCGACCGGTTCAAACGTTCGCCCGCGGATCGGCCGGACACCCAGAACATTAAAAAGATCAGCAGAACCAACGGCACCGAAAATTCGCTCGGGTCGATCTTCACCGGCGAAATTGAATGCAGCGGGTTGAAAAACCGCCATTTTTTCGAAACTGCGGCAGTTGCTCTGGTAGTCGACAAATTCAGGCGCCGAAATTGGAATGGCATCCAGATGCTGCGTTCGAAAATGCTCCATCATTAACACGATCCGCGCGGGATCTTCATACGGGAGCGGGCGGATAATCAGCGCATTGACCAGACTAAGGACGGCAGTATTCGCGCCGATTCCGAGTGCGATTGCCGTGATCGCCACCCCGGTGAAGCCGGGATTTTTGACCAGCAAACGAAAAGCAGAGCGAAGATCATTTATCATTGACGGTCTCCTTCACTCGTAACGAAGTGCCTCCACCGGATCGAGGTGCATTGCACTGCGCGCAGGCAAATAGCACGCCAGCATTCCGACAAGGAGCAGTACACCCGAAACAATCCCGAAACTGATCGGATCATGCGGAGAAACTCCTTCAAGGTTGCTCCGCAAGAGTCTCGTTAGGAAAAAGGCAAAAAAGACGCCAATGACCAAACCGGTCCCGATCAGACGGATGCCATGACCGCTAACAAGTCGTAGCACATCCGCCGCCTGTGCACCGAGCGCCATCCGTACGCCAATTTCCTGAGTGCGCTGTCGGACGGAATAGGCCATCACGCCATACAGCCCGATGGCGGCGAGAAAGAGCGCCAGGCCGGCGAAAACGGTGAAGAGCGTCCCGAAGAATCTCCGCTCCCAAAACGATTCCATCACGACGTCGTCCATGGTTTTGATCTTG